>NZ_JAYGGZ010000018.1:0-87241 GCF_034931465.1 Anabaena sp. UHCC 0399
TTGTCCCTTATCCTTGCGCCCAAAAGCTAGAGTTGCAACTCCTACCTGTTCAACTTTCTCTATCATGCGCTGGATCGTTCGAGTGCTTTTACCCAGAGCTTTCGCTGCATCTGCGATCAGCTATGCGGGGCGGAACGCCATCGCCTCCCTACGAGCTGCTTTGTTAGGTGCTTGACGAATAGCATCTATCAAGTCCACTTTTTTGAGATATTCTGGTGATTCTTCGTTAACTAGCAGATACTCTGTTTCTTTTTCCTCAGTTTGTGCTGTGTCTTCAGTCTCAAATACTGAAAAGGCTTGACTGGTAGACTTTCTGGGCATAAGCTATTCTTGAAAAATATGACATAATTTACTTTAAAATTTTACACTATTTATGACATCATTTGATTTAAAAATTTTGATTGAGTGATTTGATGACAAAAATTCTTTAAAGTGGACAATAATTATTTAATGGACATCTCGGTTCATTAACAAACTTATTAAACTAGATCAAAATATACAGCAATTCCCATTTACCTACAATACACAACAGGGACACAACATATTGTGTCCCCATAAAGTCGCCTACTTGAGCAGCAACACGGAAAATAGGTTGTTTCATTGTCTACATTCAAGACAAATTTGAGAGCAACGGAGTTCTGAGTTAGATGAACGAGTATCAAAGGCTCGTCAACGGAGTTCTGAGGTAGATGAACGAGTATCAAAGACTCGTCAACGGAGTTCTGAGGTAGATGAATGAGTATCAAAGACTCGTCAACGGAGTTCAGAACCGGATAAGTCTAACTCCTTTGCCAAATTTTAATGGTTTTATCCAAACTCCCACTGACCAACATCTCGCCCGAACTGGTAAAAGTCAGCGCGGTGACAATATCAGTGTGACCTGTAAAGGTAGCTAATAACTCGCCGGAGTCAAAATGCCATAACTTGATAGTTTGGTCAGCACTGCTACTAGCAATAATTTGTTCATCGGGACTAAGCGCGATCGCATACACTTTATCTGTATGTCCCTTAAGAGTGCGAATTAATTTACCACTCTCCAGATGCCAAATTTTAATAGTCTGATCCCAGCTACCACTGGCCAGCCATTGACCATCTGCACTAATTTTCAAAGCACGGACAATGTGACCGTGACCCGTGAGGGTATGTAGGGGTTCTTTGTCTTTGAGATTCTTTGTATTCCAGGGTTCTGAGGTGTGCCAGACTTTGATTTTACGATAGCTACCGGTTACTAAAGTTTGACCGTCACGGCTTAACGCCAAAGAATGAGCAGCCGTATCATCTAAAGACAGGATGGCTTTTACCTGACGACTCATCAAATCCCAAAAGAAGATTTTCCGGTCATCCCCACCAGTGGCTAACATTTGTCCATCGGGAGTGAAAGCAACGCAGCGCACCACGCCATGATGTTTGTGCAGAATATCTATTAAATCTAATGCGCCTGTATGCCAAATTTTAATTGACGAATCTGCACCACCACTCACCAACATCTGTCCGTCTGCACTAAAAGCTAGGGAACTAATTTCATCTATTAGTCCAGAAAACACCCAAGGATATTCTGACAAAGTATCGATTAAATCGCCCTTGCTTAAATCCCATAACTTAGTCTCTCCATGACTACCACTAGCCAATATCGGTGTAATTATGCCGTTGTCATACTTAGAATTAAAAGCTAAACAATTAATTCCTTTAGTATGTCCTTTTAACGTCTGCCAACATTCCCAATCACCAATAATTTCTTTTTTAGGATGGTCTGATGATACAGTTTTAATTGTTTCAGGGATGGTTCTTTCAACAACTATTGGCAAGATATCTTTTTTAATATCTTTTTTAAGACTTAATGATTCTAAATACCAACTTAAACCCCCTGCATACAACAAGTTACTAGGAGCAACATACATTTTGGGTTCTGTTAATCCGATTTGATGGGTGGGTAAAAAGCCAGCAATCACAGCTTGTTTTTCACAACCCAACTTACCCGTAGATGGATAAAATAGACACAGAAAAACTAATACTTGGTGATGTCTTAAATCATCTTGAGTGACTGACCACCTGATTTTATCTTTCTTAATGCCATTAAAACTTTCACCATCAGCAACATAAACTTGTACACTCAATTTAGGGTTATCTGCTAACAAGTAAGTAAACTTACTTTCACCCCGCAAGTTCCCTTCATCGTCTAGCACCATATTCTGCGCGGTGTCTTGGGGAATTTTCTTTAGTAGCTTCCCTAGACGCGTGCTGATAATGCGATCAACAATTTGCTCGCGCAAAATATAATCTTCCGCTTGCTGCTGGAAATATGTCGGAAAAGGGATCGTCCAGTCAGGGGGTTCGGGATATTCGGGGGGTATGGGAGGCGGATTTTTCGCCAGGATTTTGGCTTGTTGGCGAGAAAATTCGATAATTTTTGCCAACGGCTCTCCACAAAATGCCATCACTTCGCTGTGACACCCTCTAACTTGACTTTCTAACAAAGATAGATCGTAAGTTTTGGGTTTTTTCACACGTTGAAGGAAGTCAGCCTGTTGAGCTTTGAGTAAGCTAATCCAATCCATCTGCATTCCTGCGGCACAATGTTGCATACTTAAGGTAAGCTATACCAATGCAATGACTCAAGTTTATAACTTCTAGTTAATTAAAAATTCCGTAATCCTCGCAGTCTAATAGAACACAATCAAAGGCAGAATTTGCAGAGAGTATCCACCATAAAGGATGAAGACCCTTGATTGAGAACGGGACTGAAGTATTGAGAATTTAAATGATGTCCGTCAATTCTAACTAACCTTAACAATAAGATACTGTTGCCCTAGAAACAGTTATATTTCTAAAGACAATTATTCTTGAAGATGATTAAGCCTCAACATAAAAAGCTGATTTAAAAGTAACCTAATGTTACAAAAACAAATAGATATACTAATTTGTTATGTTGTGATACATTTTCATCAATTTTAAGTTTTATGTTCCGGCGTAGAGGATTGAGTACCTGCGTTGTAAGTGTTATTCGATTCTAGTTGTTTAATTTTTCTGTGCAAATCAAACTCTTCACTACTGACTATTGTTTCTAGATTGGCGATTCTTTGCTCTAATATCTCTATCGGTTGGCCTGATAAAGATTTGGATGGTGATTTTTTATCATCAGAACGCCAGACAGCGACAGTACCAGCAACTGCACCGCCAATAGCTGCTAACGGGAGGATGGGGCCACTTCGAGTCACAGCCGATAGTGGAATACAAATGGCGAAAAGACCAACTGTCATTCCCCAAATTTTCGAGGTAGCAGCAACCCTGATATCTTCCTGTGGTTGTTTAGCCATAAATTTTGCCAAGAGGATTTACTTAACTAGATTCGCACAATCGCCGATAAAAATACCTCCCACATTAGGGTTAAATATAATTACGCCTCCACCTCTGATACAATCCTTTGAGCGTAATTGATTTTTATTCAAAATTCCTATGACAAGTACATCTCACATTTTCCTTGTAGGAGCTAGTCGCGGTGTTGGTAAAGAAATTGCCAATTACTTGAGTAAACAGAATATTCAAGTCACCGCACTGGTCAGAAACGAAACATCTCGTGCTGAACTCGAAGCAATGGGAGTTGAGGTAGTTGTAGGAGATGCCTTAAATATAGATGACTTAGAAAGTTCTATTATTACAGACAAACCGATTCACGCTGTTATCAGTACACTAGGCGGTTTACCTACAGACCAAGAAAAACCAGATTATTTAGGAAATAAGAATATCATTGATGCCGCAGTAAAAGCTGGCGTAGAGAAGTTTGTTCTAGTAACTTCCATTGGGACTGGTAATAGTGTCGGTGCTTTGTCTCCCCAAGCTTTAAACGCACTGCAAACAGTTTTAGTAGAAAAGGACAAAGCAGAACAGCATTTAATTGCTAGCGGACTCATCTACACGATTATCCGTCCTGGTGGGCTAAAATCAGAGCCAGCCACAGGTAACGGTGTGTTAACGGAAGATACACGCATTGTTGGGAGTATCCATCGCGCAGATGTAGCAGAGTTAGTTTGTCGCTGTTTAAGTTCCGAGAGTGCTAATAATAAAATTCTGTCAGCAATAGATAAGAAGATGCTCTTTACACAAACAGAGTTTGTTGAGTTTAAACTAGATTAGTTGGGGACTGGGGACTGGGGAATAATAACTAATAACTATTGATCTATGCCAAATACTATTTCAATTACTGATTCACTAGTTCCTAATCCTGTACCGAAATCAACAATCATTCGGTTAGAAAACATCTTTAAAATTTACGGTAGAGGAGAAACTGAAGTTAAAGCCCTCAATGATGTAAATCTTGTCATTAATGAGGGTGAATACTGTTCCATTATGGGGCCTTCAGGTTCAGGTAAATCTACAGCTATGAATATTATTGGTTGTCTAGATCGTCCTACCACAGGACATTACTATTTAGATAACGTCGATGTGGCGCAAATGAATGACGCAGACTTGGCACATATCCGCAATAAAAAACTGGGGTTTGTCTTCCAACAATTCCACCTATTACCCCAACTCAGTGCATTAGAAAACGTGATGCTGCCAATGGTGTATGCTGGTGTCAATCCTAGCGAAAGAAGCGATCGCGCCGCCGAAGCACTCACCAAAGTCGGTTTAGCCAATCGCATCAACAACAAACCCACTCAACTATCAGGCGGACAACAACAAAGAGTAGCGATCGCCCGTGCTATTGTCAATCGTCCCGTTGTCCTCCTAGCCGATGAACCTACCGGCGCACTCGATTCACACACCACCCAAGAAGTATTAGATATTTTTACCGAACTTAATACTAGTGGTATCACGGTAGTTATGGTGACACACGAACCAGAAGTTGCCCGTCAAACCCGGCGTATTGTCTGGTTTCGGGACGGTCAAGTTGTACATTCCCACCTCATACCTGAAGAATTAAGTAATTCGTAATTCGTAATTCGTAATTCGTAATGGACTAACGTCCCGCTACGCTAACGTAATTCGTAATACTCGCAAAGCGAGTTCGCGGAGCGTTACGCAGTAAAGCAAGCTACGTAATTCGTACTTAGACAGTATTAATTACAAAAATTTTTTCCTGTCACCTGTCACCTGTCACCTATCTACGCCAATAAAACTGAATTCTCTACTAATTATTGCCAATAGTCTGTGACTTCGTAACCTAGTTCTTCTAGCATTTGCCGGAGTAGGGGTAAACTAAGCCCGATAACGTTGCTGTGACAACCTTCTATTTTTTCTACAAATAGACTACCAAAACCTTCTAGAGCGAATGCACCAGCACACTTGAGGGGTTCACCTGTAGCTACATAGGCTTGAATAGCGCGATCGCTAATTTGAGCAAAATATACTCTTGTCACCTGACATTTAACTACAGTGCGGTTTTGGTCAACGTCAATCAAAACATGACCTGTGTATAAATCGCCAAAGCTACCCCGCATTAATTGCCAACGTGCGATCGCTTCGGCTGCATCTGCTGGTTTGCCGTGAATCTTACTATCGATTGCTAATACTGAATCACAACCCATAATCAACCCTGATGCAAACTGCGGTACTACAGTTTCCGCCTTGCGTTGAGCCAGAATTTGAACTAAATGTCCAGGTTCAGTGATTTGAACTTGTGACTCATCAAAATCACTAGGACTGACTATTGGTTCAATCCCAACAGTTTGCAGCAAGCGTCTTCGCGCTGGGGAAGCAGAGGCTAGTACGAATTGGGGAATTTTCATTAGATTTTTGGGTAAGAGTCAAACAATTTTAGATTTTGGATTTTAGATTTTAGATTGACTATCTTCTCTACGAGAGGCTCTGCGAACGCACCGCGTCTCGTAGAGACTATTTGAGATTTGTTACGACCACAAGGGACAGGGCTTTGACTCAAACTAATCCAAAATCCAAAATTTAAAATCTAAAATTCGGAGAGTCAACACTCATTAGTTACTCTACCTTAGTCTCCAATGCCCTATTCCCCATTCTCCATCCCCCATTCCCCATTCCCCATTCCCCATTTAATACACAGAAAAAGAATTGACTACATCTTTCATCATGTTTTTAACTTTTTGCCAGCGTCTTTCGGGAATAGAGGCATTAAAGGTAAAAAGTTTACCACGGCTCACAGCAACACTAGTCACGTTGTGCCGTTTTTGCTGATCGGGAAGTGTTACCAAATACTCAAGAATATAATATATTTTTCCATCAGATTCTTGTTCTAGGGCATTAACCAATTCAGCCGAACGTCCAGAATCAGGAGGTGCTAAAGCTGACTTACCCAACTTGTATCCTACTTCCGTTGGCGTTCCTAATTCTTTTAATGTTTTGTTCTCTGGCACAGGACTAATGATCACAGAGACATTTTCTGATATCTCAATTAAATCGTGAAACACAACATCAGGGCCATTGGCAACTTTCACCGGCAACCAGCCATTAGGATATAAAAATTCATAGCCATCAGTTGTGTCTACAAAGCTTTTGAATCCGGCAGCAGAGGCAACATCAGGATTACTGAAGCTGAAACTTAACACCAATAGCAAAATAAATACAAGTCTTTTCCACATTTTTACAGTTTCCTTTCGGCTGGAAGCAACACAAGCAAGCATAATTTCTCATTTTCATTGTCCCATCAACTGTGTCGCTTCGCATCATTTCGCTCTCTTAGTAGATGAGGATCACTAACTATATGCTTACCACTAACGAATTACGCTGGTTTCATCCTGGTACGCTCCCATCAGATATTCTGGTTTGGTTTCAGCAAAATTGTTTGATTAATCAATTGCAACCACCAGAAGTAAGAGAAGATGTGTATCTATATACCCCAGGATCTGATTTTTTGGGAATCAAACTCCGACAAGGTAAGCTGGAAGTCAAATGGCGCAAAGCAGAACTGGGTATAGTTGATTTTGGTAAATTAGTAAGAGGAAAAGCCGAAACATGGGCTAAATGCTCGTGTAGCGATTCCACGGGGGAAATTTTTCAGCCTGCAAGAGTTTTAGGAAATGCTGCTTGGGTAAGTGTGCGGAAAGTTCGCTATTTACAGCTTTATCAAATTTTGCCTGACTTTTCACTCATACCACTTACTAATCATGAAAATATCAATAACGGCTGTAGTGTGGAAATTACGCAATTAATAGTTCAAAATTCTCCCTGGTGGAGTTTAGCTTTTGAAGCTAATGGTGATGATGTGCGACTAATGGCAAATCTTCAAGCAACAGTTAATTCGGTATTCAATACTTACCAAAGTGTAGAATTACAGGCTGCTAATTCCTACGCTTACCCCCACTGGTTAGGACTTATTAAATCGCCCAATGCCCAATAACTAATAAATCTGCAACACCACTAGCGTCATATCATCAGTGTTTTGTCCATCGTGGCCAATAAATTGCTGTACCTGATCAAATAGGTAATCAACAATTTCCTGGGGACTATCACAAGACCTACAAGCTTTATGGAACGCAGCAACAAAATTTTCTTCGTCGAAGCGATCGCCACTAGCCGCCGCCGCATCAGTCAACCCATCTGTATAATAAATAACTGTATCCCCAGGCTCTAACTGTACTTGGGCATCTTCATATTGGCTATTGGCATCCAAGCCAATTAACATTCCCAATGTATCCAAACGGCTAATACTTTTCGTAGCTGCGTGCCACCACAACGGAGGGTTATGTGCCGCATTACTATAAGACAAAACGCGATTGTGCGGATTATATTCCGAGTAAAATAGCGTTATAAAGCGGTGAGAATTTTCTAAATCAGCATACATGACTCGGTTTAAGTTTTGCAGCACTCCCCCTGGAGAATTACCATGCAAAACCTCTCCTCGCAGCATTCCCCGCATCATCGTCATAATTAGACCAGCCGGGACACCTTTCCCCATGACATCCCCAATTACCAATCCCCAACGTCCTGCATTCTGACTACTGTTAATAATGTGTGGATAAATTTGACTGTGATTAGTGGGAATAAAATCATAGTAGTCTCCACCTACACGATTAGCCGGTTTACAGCGTGCCGCCAAGACAGCACCAGGAATAGAAGGACATTGACGGGGTAGAAGTCGCCTTTGAATCTCCGCACCAATTTCTAATTCTTGGTCTAAGCGTTCTTTTTTTCTCAGTTCTACTCCTAGTTCATCATTTTCAATTGCTACCGCCGTTTGATCTGCCACTAGCCGAACTAACTTTTGTCTGGTTTCTGTCCAGCTATATTCTGGGTCGCGGCTGAGTACATATAACCATCCCCGTTCTGTGTGCTTGACCAAAATTGCCGTGCCGAAAATCTGCACATCCGGCCCCAAGTGGCGGTGCATCTGCGCGTCCAAAATCCCTGTTGCTGTGGCTAGGGGTGCGCTATTGGCTGCTAGTGAGACTTGACTACTAGCGGTTTCTAAAGCTTTGCGGATGTTCTTGCGTTGGCGACTATCCTGCCAATGTAACTGCTCTAACCTAATTTGACCATTAGGCTTATAAAGAAACAGCGCACTACCATCAGCATCTGTAACTCTTGTCGCCATTAATGGAATCAGTTCCAAAAACTGATTCAAATTATTAAAGCTTCTGAGGGCAAATCCCAAGGAACTCAGCAAATCTTGAATTTTATTCTGTTCCCGGTGCAACCTTGCCACGAGTTCTTTGAGTGCTACAACTGGTGTGACATCGGTCGTCGTAGCACTAATATTATTGTCAGTAGGTTGAGATGACACTTGAGACACAGGTACAGTTACTATTGCACTGGAAAAATAGACATTAGATTACTTATACAATTTTTGCCTTGACATTGCTAAACCATATTGGGTCAAGATTTGTCACTTTAGCAAGAGTAAAAAGACGTAAGCCATAACTCGATACAAGTATTGCATTGGGTTATAAAACTTATATCTCAAGATAGGAATGTTAATAAATGCAGTTTTAGGCAAAAATTGCTCCGCAAAAATCAGCAATTATCCTTCTCTATGGGAAAAAAGTTTACCCTTACATATCACAATTAGCAAATCATACATCTTCAGACATAGAAATTCCGAACTATTCAGACGTTTTTTGATGAATTCAAAAAAGAACTATAAATGTTGATAACACATAAATGCAAAAAAGCACATCATGCCATATCTAACCCGCATTTCTCACAAACAGTAGGGGCGGGTTGAGCAAAATATTTCGTGAATGATTCGAGCATATCTGTGAACCCGCCCCTACAGACTCTGGACTGAGGTTGCAATAATCGGTGATAAATCCGGGCTAAGTACAGTATTAGTGGGAAATTTAGCTTTAACTAGAAAAATGGGGCATTGGGCATTGGGGTAGTATTATTTTGCCTTCTGCCTTCTGCCGTTCTTTTTGACTTTTGACTTCCGCATAGCGGTGACTTCCGCGTAGCGGTACTAGCCACTCAATAAGGCTTCGACAAATTCGTAACTAGAGAAAGGGCGTAGGTCTTCCATTCCTTCGCCTGCACCAATAAAACGGATGGGTAAGCCTAGCTGCTGTACTACTGCGAGGGCTACGCCTCCCTTAGCCGTTCCATCTAGCTTGGTTAAAACTACGCCACTGAGTTGAGCAGCTTGGGAGAAGACTTCAGCTTGTCGCAATCCATTTTGACCTAAAGTAGCATCTAAAACCAAAAGTGATTCTATTTTGGCATCAGGAGCTTTTTTGTCGATAATTCGCCGGATTTTACTGAGTTCATCCATTAAGTTTTTCTTATTTTGCAGTCTGCCGGCGGTGTCCACCAAAAGTAATTCGGTTTCTCTGGCTTGAGCAGCTGCGATCGCATCAAATACCACGGCTGCCGGGTCAGTATTCTTACCAGGGTTAGCAATCACTTCTACACCACTTCTAGCACCCCAAACTTTTACCTGTTCTACTGCGGCAGCCCGGAAAGTATCAGCTGCGCCAATTAAGCATCGGTAGCCAGATTTTTGGGCTAGGTGAGAAATTTTACCAATTGTGGTGGTTTTGCCTGCACCATTCACCCCGGTGATTAACCAAATATTCAGGGTATCTTTTTCCGGGGCAAAGCTGGCTGTATGGGTAGTCTTGAGGGGTGCTTCTAGCATATCCCGCAAGATTTTTTTCAAGTAGGCGATCGCTTCTTCTGGTGGTGTAACTTCTGAGCGCAGTTTTTTCTGGAGCGCACTGATAATATAATCAGTTGCCTCTACACCTACATCCGCTTGCAGCAGTAACGCCTCAATTTCTGTGACAGCCGCTTGGTTGAGTGGCCCTTGTCCAACAATTGCCTTCAGTTGGTTAAGGATATTTCGACGGGTTTTATCTAATCCTTCCCGCAGCTTTTTCAGCCAGGTAATTTCTTCAATAGAAATATCTTCCGGCCGCCTACCTTGTGATGCTAATACTTCTGCTGACCAAACAAATCCGTCATCAAAATCTAATCCAGGAATTACTTCTACCGCTTCCGGTGCAGTCGCTAATGGCTGCACTACTTCGGGTTCAGGTACTTCAATCGCACTGGCAATGAGTCGTTCCTGCTTGGCTGCTTGTTCAGCTGCTGCCCTTTCTAAAAATGATAAGGTTGCAGGCTTCGCCGTCTCTTGGGTAATTTCTGGCTCTGTTGAGGTTTCGACAACAGTTGCAGTTTCTTCTACTATTTCTGGTGTATTAACAATTATTTCTGGAGACTCTTCAGTAGCTACTTCTGCTTCTGGGGTAGTTTCTGTAACTTCAGTTATAGCAGTTGTAGTTGCTTCAACTTCAGGCGTTTCCTCTGGTGTGGAAACATCTGTTAAGTCTGGTTGAGGCTGTTGTTTCTCTTGGATATTTTTATAAGCAGCTTTAGCAAACGCCAACAAGTCGGCCGTTGAGTCTGGCGCAGCGTCTGCTGTTGTTGGTGACGTTGCGGCTGACTCTGGTTGGGGTTCTTGTATCGGAGGTGTTTCTGCTGGTTGTGTATTCGGGGAATTTTTATCTTGACGATTGAACCAATTAAAAACCATTGCAGCTAGCGGTGTTAGTTGTTCTGTGAGGTAGGAGCTATGCGTTTATGAGTTAGAATCTATGAGTTTAATTTAACTTGTTACTCTGATGTGGTGTGAAAACCTCCGGGTTATCCTCACTTTTTCGTCCTCCTCACTACCCACTCACAACTTACCACTCATGATGGTTCTTTTCGTTAACGTCTATGACTTTTGACTTCCCTCGTTCGCGTAGCGTCCCGTAGGGAAGCGACTTAACTTCTGCCCTGCGGGACTACGCAGGTTGTTTTTGCTCTGTGACTCGGCGCAGAACACCGTTAATAAACCGATGACCTTCATCGCCACTGTAGCGTTTTGCTAGCTCTACAGCTTCATTAATTGCTACTCTATCTGGGAGATTGAAGAAGAGCATTTCTGACACAGCAATTCGCAGAATATCCCGATCAATTTGGGCTAAACGGGTAACTTGCCAGTCTACTAAAGCCAGGGAAATTTGTTCATCAATAATAATGCGATTTTCGTTGATGATTTGGACAAGTTTGATAGCATATTTACCGACTTCCCGATCCTGATTGGCTAGCTGAATTAATTCGGGGAACTCTAGGGCTGCGCCTAATTGATTAATGGCGGTTTGAGTACATTCGATCGCCTCTTTAAGCATAGTTCTCGCACTATTGAGATCAGAAGCGCGAGTTTCACTGGTTAAAAGGCGATCGTGACTGCGTTGTAGCTCCCCAGTTGCATTATCCAAGCTATCTTGTACTTCTGCTCTAAGGGTACGTACTGTAGCTAACACCAGCTTAGGTAGGTGTTCTTCTGTCAATTTTTTGGGATTAACTGGTAACTGGCTCAGGCTTAAAAGTGCCAGTTCACGGGCTATTTGTTGTGGTTTGCGGTCTTGCATAAAAGTTTAACTGTTTCAGTAATAATGTAATTTCAGAGTTACAAATCTATCAATTTTAATTGAGCCAAACATCCATATTATTCTGTTTGGCTACAAATTTACCGGATTTTTTTTTAGGTTTCTTCGATAGGGATGATGGGATGTGGAATATCGCTATTGGATTTTTCTAGTTTGTGTTCTTTGGTGATCGCAAGAGGGGATAAAGGTGTGTTGGGGGTGACAATCCCTCCAGAGACTACGACTTTAAAGGCATCTTCAACCGATATGGAGAGGTTGACTACTTCATCTTCTGGAACTACGGCATACCATCCTGTGGTCGGATTGGGAGTGGTGGGGATAAAAATACTTAACATTGGTTGAGACATTTGGGCTTGAATTTCACTCCCAATGACACCTGTCACAAAAGCGATCGCCCATATTCCTTTGCGGGGATACTCTACTAAAATGACCCGCCGAAATTTGTTATTAGAGTCTTTGAGGAGAGTTTCCAAAAGCTGCTTCAGTGTTTTATATACCTGTCCAGCTAAGGGAATCGCCTGTAATAATCGCTCACCAAAATCTAGTAACCACCGCCCAGCAATATTGCGAGCCATTAACCCAATCAACAGAATACTGAGTAATGGTACAGCTAGCCCTACCGCTAAATTCAGGAAATTTACTAGAATCGGGTGTAATCCATCAAAGGGATTTAGTTGTTTAGGAACTTGAGTGAGAAAGTTGATTACCCAATTAGCAATGGTAATCGTTAGCCAGATAGTCGTTGCTAGTGGAATCACTACCAACAGTCCAGCAATTAAGTCATTCTTCAAGTCCTGTTTTAGACGATCAATTCTCAAGCCCCTATTCTCCTTCTTTAGAATAGTGGAAATTTCTTTATTCGTATTCATTCCATTAGATTTGTCCAATGATTAAGACATGACTTGTGATATTTTTTACCGCAAGTTACTGTCTACAACGACAAGTAGTTAAGTTATTGCCATGACATATGCCCTATTAACTAGGAAACTAGTTGTTTACCTGCAAAAGTGCAAATAGACACATCCCAACTAAGATCAAAGCCAGTTGGTTTTTGAGGTTGTTACTTTTCTTTGTACAAGTTGTAAACGATTGTTGCAAATATCGGAGATATTAATTATCCTATCGCGCTTATTTAAAAGCTGCTAATGCTGAAAAATTAGCAAAAAGCAGTAATTAGCGCAGTTTTTTATCCTGATTTGCAACCTAGGAGGGGTGATTTTTCTGAGAATGGGATTTAAAAATTTTAACTGATCGTCACGGCTAAATAAACTCACCCTGAATTAAGTGACTAAGACAGCTAGGAAATCTCAGTCACTGAGTCTAAGAGCAATTCAACACTCAAAATTCCAAATTCAAAATTAAGAAATAAGTAGAACAACTTGAAAATACCAAACTATGTTAAATAATGTAAAAAACCTAAGATTGAGTTCGTAGTAAGGACTTTAGTCCTTTTTTGTTCGCGGAGCGTCCCGCAGGGAACGGAGAGAACGCAGAGAGAACTAAAGTTCTTACTACAAACCTTTAATTATTTACCCTGTTCTACTTAGGCTTGGACATTGGTGTAACATTTCCCCCATCACCTATCACCTGTCATCTGTCACCTGTCACCTATTTACTTAGGCATTTCTGAAACTGTGTAGCTCACTTCTAATTGGCTTTGTTTTTCTTGAGCCACGGGTGCTGCTAGGCTAGGTGTGGGGATATTTTTCATCTCCCAAGCTTTCAACAGAATTAGGTATTCATAAAAAGCCTGTAAAGTACACCAAGCCAAACCAGCGCGTCCGTCTAAGCAACCACCCAGAAAAAAGTACATATACAAAAAGCGCAGTAAAGGTCTGGCGGGTAAACGCAAAGACAAATCTTTCAACGCTCGTCGTTTTTCAATTTCCGACTTACCAAAAAACAAATCTCGCCAGTCTACCTTGCCCTTTTCTAATTGATACAAAGTTTCTCTAGCTTCATCAGTAGAATAACGGTTGTGTTTTTCAATCCAACGGCTCAAACCCTTGCTACAAGTATAGTGAGGATAGGTTTCCTTGACGAAACTGGTTGCACCATCGCACACTTCCCGTTCAGTATGACCATAGTCTGTAAACCAAACTTTCCCATGACGGAAAAGACGCATTTGATAGCGGGGGTATTGAGTGCTGCGGCGAATCCATTGATTGAGGAAAATCACCCGTTCAGCAACATAGTAGCCGATATAGTCTGGGTTTTGCTTTGCCTGTTCGCATTCAGCGAATAGTTCTGGTGTCATCCGTTCATCGGCTTCAAGAATATACACCCACTCGTGTTTAGGGGGGATAGACTCTAACATCCAAGTGCGTTGTTGTCCGTGACTCTCAAAGGCGTGTTGAACAACGCGGACAGGATAGCGACTGGCGATTTCTACGGTGCGATCGCTACTGCATGAGTCTACAACAATAATGTCATCTGAGAGCATCGCCGATTCAATACAGGCGGCAATATCTAATTCTTCATTATAAGTCAGTATGTAAATTGAGAACATTGTCTAAAAGTATAGTAATTTTGCTAAATGCTAAGTATCTTTTTATTATCAGATTAATACTAGTAAAAGACAGTATAAATTATCAAAAATTGTTTAATATTTTATACTGCCCAAGTCAATCTTAAATTAACGTGCTGGTACTTTACCTTTAGGTTTACCACCTTGAAAAGCACCCATACCTCTTAAACCTGTCCAACCAATGATGATATAACCGATAGCTAGGAGTAAGCTGCTAATGCCAATTCGCAGTCCTGACTTCCAAGCGTTGTCTTTAGCCTGTTTAGAAGCATCGTCCCTGCGTTGGCGAATTTGATTCAATCTTTGATTAGCTAGTCCTTGAGGATCTGTTTGCTGGGCAATAAACTGATCAAGTTCTTTGGGATTGGCTTTAAACTTCTTGAGGAGTTCTTTTTGCGCGGCTGGAATTTGGGGACTATTGAGTGCTTGTTGATATTTTTGCTCGTCTTTGAGTAATTCGCTAAACTGAGCTCTTGCTTGGGTGCGTAATTGTTCTAACTGAGCTTTGCCCTGCTCATTATTTAATTGCGCTTGAAATTGGTTTAACTGATTTTTTAGTTGACTTTCCGCCTGTTCTGCATCTTGGCTAATTTGATTCACTGTTTGGGTGCTAGCTTGTCGCACATTGTTCAGGTGTAAGGGAAAAATTAGCAAGAATATTAACCCTAAGATGCTAGACAGTATTAAAACAGGAAATCTGAAGTCAAAACCTTTGGGGCCATCACTAGCTTCCTGCATCCAATAACCGGTAAATAATGCTCCTACACCAACCAAGGGTACGATACCTCGATCAACTAGTGCGGTTGCTACGTTGATTTGCCATATCCTATCTGTGGGTTGGAAAGGAAACAACAGAATCAAAAAATCTAGCAAAAAAGACACAATTAAAATGATTCCCACCACTTTCAGGGTAAGGGCGGCATTTGCAGAAGTAAAACGATTAACCATAGTTGTTCAAACTCTTACTCAAGTCAGAAATGATGATCCTATTTAAAGTTACTGGAATATTGTTCCCATAATGCTGTTTGTCATGTGAATCTGTCTGCACATATTAAGATGGAGTAGATATAATTTGCTTGCAAACTACACTACGGTAACATTTGTTATGCAAAGTGTACGATCAAAATTAGAGTATTTTAAGATACAAAGATAATCTATTGCCCATTACTTTTTTCAAAGTTAGCGTTTGTATCTAAGATTCTTTCCCAAATCCGTAAATCCTCTGGACGATCAATATCAGACAATGCAGGTAAGCAAACATACGAGATGTTAAGTTTTTTAGCAACATCTACAGTTTGTTGTAAAACTTGAGCAGTTCCCCAATTGATGTTAAGGAATAGTTCCGGGATGAACCGACGCAAGCCAATCAAGTAGTAGCCTCCGTCAAGTGCTGGGCCTAACACTAAGTCAAAAGTTTGCAGTTGTGCAAAAGCTTGAGCCAGAATTTGAGAGTTAGCGTCAGGGCAATCAGTACCTATGATAATTACTTGTGCGGCATTTTTCTCGAAAGACTCGAAGAGCGATCGCGCCATGCGATCGCCCAAATCCCCTTCACCTTGACACTGGTATAATAAGCTATATCCCAACCACTCTTGCATAAGTTGCAAATCACCCCCAGCAAATCGCACTTCTATAGATATGCTATTTTGCAAGGCTTGAGCCTGAGATAGTGTGTACTCAGTCATCTGTCGTTGCAAGTTGGCAGCACCAAGAGTACCCAAAGCTGGTATCATTCGGGTTTTCGTCTTCCCCGGTTCTGGATAGCGAGTAAAAATAATTAGGTGCTGTTTGGCAATTTTTAGTGATGTCAGCACACAAGACCTAGATAAGAACAGTAGATATTTTAATAGCAATAATCACCACTACCATTGGCTGTTTTATTTTCTTTTTCTTTTCGCATTGCCCCTAAAATTGTAGAAATATAAACACAACGCTTGGTTTTACTGCCATACCTACTAGACAAAGTTATCCTTCCTAGAGGCAGTTGCGGGACATTACCCTTATAATCAAATTGAATTTTTTTGACCCCATTTGATTCCTGTAGAGTTGTTTCTTCGTCAAAACGAACACTAGCATCAAGCTTGTTCCACTTAGCCACAGCAGGGTCTACACTAGCAGGATGAACTGCTAATTGCAAAGTACCATTTTGCTCGCGGAAACTAACTTGCCAAGTTAATTTTTCTTTACCCGCTTGGCTTTTAGCTTGTTGCATAGCATCGTAAACTTCATTTTGTGCCTGACTAAGACGTTGAGTATTGACGAAAGTTAACCAGCTAGGTGAAACCAACGCAGCTAAGATACCAATAATTAAAAAAACTACTAATATCTCTGGCAGAGTGAAACCACTTGTTGAGCGGTGATTAGAGATATTTTTTTTGTAACTGATAAATAGTAAACGCACCTGAAAGTAAGTTTATTAATGGTTATATTAACTAATTTGTACTTTTGTATTTATCTTTGTCAATAATTTGGTAGATATATCAATAGGTAAAATAATAATTACAACCGTTTTTAAGAATAATTTCAATATAAATTTTGTTCGTTTAAATCTAGAAGATTCGTTGAGAAAATAATTATAGAGAAATTTAGCAGCAACTAAACCTTTTTGTCTACTAAATGGTTCTTGCAAAGCTTTGCAGGTGAGGTACTTATATAGATTTGCGAGACTGAGACTCATATTATTAACAATCAAAGGTCTTCGTTGATAGGCAGATTTCATTACTTGCAGACAGGCTTTTTCTTGTCTTGCAAGATTAGTAGATAGGGAATTACTGCTGACTCTATACAAAATTTGCACAGATGGGACAGCTACAAACTCATATTTATCCGCTAATCGTAACCACATATCCCAGTCTTGGGCAGCATCAAGTGATTCATCAAACCCACCTAATTCTATTAACACTTCTCTACGAATTAAGGGATTAGATCCATTTTCTAAAAAATTGTTTACTAATAACTTATTATAAACATCTCCATTGGCAGTAATATGTGTACCTGAAACTAAAAAGTTAGCATTCCCATCTATATAATCAGTCCAACTATAAGCAACTTGAGCATCTAAATTATTTTGTAGAGCTTCTAATTGTAACTGTAGTTTATTCGGTCTCCAAAGATCGTCTGCATCTAAAAAGCTAATAAATTCACCAACAGCACATTTTAAGCCACGATTGCGACTAATATTTCCCCCGGCATTCCCGAAGGAAAATATTTTGAGCCGAGAATCTTGAAATTTTGAAATCACCTCCAGTGTTGAATCAGTTGATCCGTCATTGATAATAATTAATTCAAAATTATTAAATGTTTGATTGAAAACTGAATCGATTGTATCTGCAATTGTTTTTTCACTATTAAATGCTGGTATGATAATAGATATACTAGGTAATTTATTCATGCTGTAAAGTGTTTGTTTGTGCTTAATAAATTTTTAGTGTGATATTTTAAAGAATAAAAAGGACTTATCATGATACTGAAATAAAATTGCATCTCACAAGCAACTATCAGATTATTTTTGATATTGAAATTGTATTTAATTATATGCTGTAATAATCGACGTAAACCACCTATAATTGTTCTAAAAAATATTATTGGTTTTTGCCATTTTTTTGCATTTATAAAGCGTAATTCACAAGTAGATAAACCACAACCACGAGCTAGATTAATTAGGTAGTTTTTTTCCAATCTCCAAGATGGTATTTGATGATAAGTGTGCATTTTGGGGTTATACCAGATTTGCCAACCTGCTTTATGTATATACAGTAGTGGTTCTAAATCTTCACCTCCCACCATTGATTTACCTAATCTGCCACTAAATACCAACACATTAGGAACACTATCACACCATGCTTGTTTATTCACAACTAATGCTGCACCAGGCGGTAGTTTTAGATTTACAGGATCAAATAATTGCGGTTGACTACCTTGTTCTCTGATAGCAAGGAAAGCTTGTATTCTTTCAAAATTTTGAGGCGGTTTAACCTCAAACTCACCATGAATTTGACCACTCCAAGCACCAGCTTGAGGATGTTCTTTGCCAAAAGTATAAGCTGCCGCTAACCAGTCTGATACAGGTAAATTATCATCATCCAAAAATGCCACGAACTTCCCTTGAGCTTCACGAACTCCACTCAACCGTGCAAAAGCAGCACCTTGTTTAGTTTCCAAGAAGTATTTTAATGGACAAATATTATTAAATTTTTTTTGGTATTGCTGAACTATGATTTTTGTATCATCAATACTATTATTATCAATAATAACAATTTCCCAATGAATATTTTCTATACCTGTTTGGAATAACAGCCTTTCCAACAGTTTGGGTAACCGTTCTGCACCATTATAGGTAGGAATAGCTATAGTAATATCAAAATTACTCTCCCAGACTTTATTCATATAAACCATAATCTTGTATTTATTTATTTATTTATTTATTTATTTATTTATTTAGATAGCCATTTTTCCAAAGGTAAAAAGGGCTAATTAAAGTGCTAATAAATAGCTGCATTTCGCAACTAGCAACTAAATCCTTATTAACCCGATTACCATATTTAATTAAGTGTAGAATAAGTTTGCGGATGTCATTTATGAGATATGCTAAAAATAAAAATGGTTTGTATAAAGGTTGTATGTTTACCATTCTGGTAACATAACGACTCAAACCAATACCTCTAAAAAATGGGATTAAATATTCTTTTTGTAGCCTAAATTGGGAAATTTGATGATAAATTTCCATTTCTGGGTTGTACCAAATTTCCCATCCTGCTTTTTGAATGTAACTTAGCATTTCTAAATCTTCGCTTGTCAACACACTATTAGTCGTTCTACCAGTTAATATAGGTTGATCAGGTACACTTTTTAACCAAGCTTGACGACGAACAACAAGTCCGGCAGCAGGAGGAAGTAAATTATTTCTAGCATTATATAATAATGGTATATTTCCACGCTCTGTAATTGCTAAAAATGGGCTTATTTTATCAAAATTTTCTGGTGGTTTTACTTCCCAGGCTGGGTGAATTTGGCTACCATATGCTCCTGCTTTAGAGTGTTTTTGACTAAAAGCATAAGCAGCTGCTACCCAATTTGCAACGGGGTAGTTATCATCATCAAGAAATCCGATAAGACTGCCTGAAGCTACTTCAATAGCTCGTTTGCGAGCATAAGCTGCACCCTGTTTAGCTTCAAAACAGTATTTAAGTTGATACGGGCGTTCCCATTTTTCTTGGTAGCTTTGAATAATTTGAGATGTGTTATCAGTGCTGTTGTTATCTACTACAATAATTTCCCAGAGGAAATCCTCTGTACCTATCTGATTATATAGTCGTTCTAACAGTTCTGGTAAACGACTAGCACCATTGTAAGTTGGTATAGCTACGGTAAACTCACAAATCATACTCATCTCACTAGGCTATTGTTAACAATTAGCTAAACTATCTCAGTTCAAGTGTATGAAGTTACAAATAAACAAGTAGTGTTTCAAAATAAAAAAGCACTGCATATTACAATTTTGCTGTCAATATCCAGCGTAACGTACAGTGTTTTTACCCAATTTTAAAAAATTTTGCTAAATCTAGATATGTTCAGTTAATTTTCAATACACTTATCATCTTTTTCTGTCAAAACTGAGCCTAAGAGAGTTTTAACAATGACGCATCTCTTTGTGCTACTTGGAGATGTAGGACTGCTAGTATTGGGTATCGCCAACACAATTTTTAACCCAGGTGCTTCAGTTGAACCTGATGGTGGAGTGCCAAAATTGGCACTGGGTAGAATACCCATGTAGTCAAAAGTAATGGTTTGTTTATTAGTGCTGGAATTATATTCACCAGCATATGCAATTGAACTACCAGCTGTGTTTTGAGCAGTCAAATTTGTACCCAATAAGACTGAGCCTGATTGAATTTGCACATCCTCACCTAAATTCTTCCAGTAGCTATCGGGTGCAGAAGTGCTGGGATGAATAGCAACTTGTGCAATTTTGTCACTACTGGTGGTTGTAAAACTGACGCTGTAGCTGAGTTTAGTTTTTTGTGCTTGTCGCTGTGCTTCTTGGATAGCAGCTACTACAGTATCATTAGCTTTATTTAGTCGTTGTCGGCTTAAAAACCTAAACCAGTTAGGAGCTAAAATTGCTGCTAACACTCCTATCATTACTACTACTACAATCACTTCTATTAAACTAAAGCCAGCTTCTGGTTTAGCAAATCTCACAGCAAAGCGGCTCGCTAAATTTTGCTTTTGATTCTTTTGATTCTGTATGCAGGTATGCAATAACTTAAAACTTAGCCTGTTCATAATCAATTGCCGTGAATTTACGTTTTTGGTTTCAGTTTTTATTGAGTAAACAAGTATCCGCGTCCTTGGACTCTGATGCTTGCAGTTGGAAAATAAGCATTTCTATTAGTTGTATAGTCCAGATTATTTGTTTGTAAGCGAGCAATCGCATTACCTCGCAAAAATACCTCTGCTGTGGTGTTAGCTGTATCAACACAGGCAGAAAAACTCTTCATCTTAAAAGTGTTACGGGTATTAAAATTAGCTGTATCTGGAGGTAGGAAAGAGCTAGTAGGGCAGGTTTTTACTGGCGGAGCTGGATTATTTGTGCTTAAGGTTAAATCTACGTAATCAACCAATACTATGGGAGTAGTAGTGTAGTTAACTATCGTTGTATCTGTGGATTTTGTTCCGTCTGCGCCTGTAGTAGTTGTTTTATATTCGCCAAGTCTCTTCCAGTCATTCATTTTTTCTGTCAGAGTGCCTATACCATCAAGGTTAAACGGAGCATAACCACTACTGGGACAATAACCACTGACATACTTTCCTGAATATCCGTCACAAGATACACCGCTAGCACTGGCTACACCATCTCTAATTTGCCATCTAGCGATGCGAGCAGCATTAGACCAAGTAGCGTTACTATCTTTGATTAAATAATAGGCAACTAATGAATAAACATAAGTATCATCTTTTTCACTACCTATAATTGTAATTACGTTGCTAATTAATTCTCTTTTCCAAAAAACTAAAACTGGCACTCTATCTGTTGAGCTTGAGCTAGGTAGTTCAGCCCTGATAGCATCAACACCAGTAGCATCATAGATGTAAATAGCCTGTTGCAAATCACGGGCAATGTAATCTAATGCAGCTTGTATTTCTTGCTCTGTATTAGCTTTAGCTTGCTCTTGTCTATCTGTACTCATGACGCTGATCATGAAGCCTAGCAAGGGGGTGATGACTAGGAATGCGATGATCATGGCTACTAACAATTCAATTAGGGTAAAACCGCTAGATTGCTCTATGCGCTTAGAGCGTTTTAGTTGGCTACTGAGCAGGAATTTTAGTACCCTCATCATAACTTTGGTTTTCCCTAGAGTGAATAGATACACAGATGTTAAATAATGAGATTCTGCCCATTAATCACAGGCTTTATTCGTTGCTACACCCAGACGCTGACATAAAGCCCTAAAGGAAGTATTAGTGTTAGCAATGTCAGTTGTCATTTCAAGTAGAGGTGATTGCCGATCGCCTATTCCAGCAGTAAAAGGATTTTGGGTTTTCTTGTCAGTTTCACCTGTGCTGGCAGTACGAGTTTTGGTAAAGTCAACATCTGCCCGGTAAACCCGAATTGCCAAACGGTAGCCATCGTCAGAGGAACTACCTGTAACAGCAATTCGAGCAGCCTGAATGTAATATTCAAATGGCTTGTTTATGCAATCTGTCGTTGTGATATTGCCAGCTTTTGTAAAGCAGTACAAACCAGTCGCTGATGTAGGGAGTGCCATTTTAGTCAAAGTATTAACTAAATAGTCTCCAGGTTTGCCTGTGACGGCTGGTGTACCTGCAACATCTGAAACTCGTCTAGGATCAGTTGTACTTGAGGGATCGATCGGAATTGTTTCACTTGGTGCAGCGATCGCCCCAGTTCTGATACCATCAATGAAGGATTTGGCAGCTTGTGTTGCTAATTCTACACGTCGAGCCTGAACTCTAGTAGCTGTCGATAGGACTAGTACAGGTGCGATCGCTGCTAGTAATATAGCTGCTACAAGTATTGCTACTAGAGACTCAATAATCGTAAAACCGGAATCACTACAAAGAGGTTTTTGGTGATGTTGTTTGCGCTTAATCATTTCTCATTACCAACTTCTAAAATCTGCTTATTACGAGCAAGCATCAGTTGCATTAGTATCATCTGCGGCTTTCTTAGCACATAACAGAGTTTTCACCCAAGGATCATCTTTGCCAACTTCTCGGAAGAACTCATCTGGCAAATCATCAGGGATGGTGATTAACTTTTGGGCAAATAAGTCAGGTGATTGAGATAGCAGTGCCACATCATAACCCCATTGGCGTGTAGGAGCTAGATAGAAGGGTGTTCTATTGCCGTTACCCTGAATCTTATAGAAACCAGTGGATAATGATGCGCTAAATGGTGCAGTAGCGTAGGTACTACGCTTTATTTGATAGAAAGCACCACTAATCTTTGCTGGCGTTGCAGCACTACTGGCGTTCCAGTTTTCAATAAAGCGGACAAAGTTGTGCAAACCACCATTATCTTCAGCCGCACGACCAGTTACAGGTGAAGCTGCTGGGGTGTCTCCAGCTGCGGAAATTACATTGAAGGTAGTTTCTGTAGCTATTTGTAACCAATTTCCGTGTTTTCCGGCACTTATCAGATCCGAATATGTTTTTTCTAAAGTATCAAAGGGGCGATCAAATTGGAAATAAGGTTTATACACAATATTATTGCCACTTTGAGTACCTTCTAACCAGGGAATGAAATATGCTTTTTCATCACCAGTGGTTGGATCTTTAATGGTTGCATCTTTTGGTAGACTCGCCCCTGACAAAGGCCAGGGGAATGTTGCAACTTTGTCATCCGCACCAATGCCATAAACCTCAAGTGGTGTTTTTAGCGCACCAGTATCAATATTACGTACAAATGCAATTCTTGTTGGTGCTGTAAATTCACCGGTTGTTGCATCCACAAAATCCGTACAATCTTTTGGTGGTATACCAATCACTCCTGTTTTCAGTGAAGTTACAGGTTGACCAAGAATTTTTGATTCATATGGGTCTGAACCCTGCTTATCTCTCCATTGACTCTGTGCTTGGGCTTTAGTAGGACAGGCATTTTTAATTGACCAATTTTTAGGCTCACTGCATGGCTCTGCATAACATACTTCAATTGCTAGTGTCTTAGCCCGTACTTTCCTTACAATTGGTGTAACAAAGTTGTTGAGGTAAGAACTACCCTGAAATCCTGTTGCTGCATCTAGGTCTTTAGGATAGGCAGTAAAATAGCCATCACTGTTTTTCACCTCATGGTCATACCAATCAGCTTTTGGTACAAAGGAATTAACAGTTGAGAAAATATTGGTATAGGCTGCTGGAACTGTAGCAGTGTCAATCTGCCAATCGTAGTCTGCTTCGTCGCGGAAGCCAAATCTAAAGTTATTGGAAAGTACAGTCATTGAATCTGCCAATACAGTAGCAGACCGCCATTTATCACCTGTAGTACACTTAGGCAACCTGGGATCACCTGGACGACAAGCAAAATGAGAATTTAAGTCTGTGCGACTATAGAAATTGCCCCAAGTATCAGTCAGTGCGGTGACAAATTCTTCTTGAGTGTGCAGATTAAAGTCACCCTTAATATATGCAGGTACATTGGTAGCTAAAATTAAACCCTTTTCTGCGTCTCGATAAGTATTAATTGTACCGCGTCCAATCTCCTTCCCTTCGACTAACATGATGGCATTAGGACGACGATTTGGATCAAGTTTGTAGTCTACGGGACTCTCTAGTTTGCCTGCTTCGGTATTACCTGCACTTAAATCTAGCAGTGCATCATCACGAGAGGCATAAACAATACCGCTATTAGGTAGTAAATACTCTTGTGCTGGAGTGGAAGTACCAATTGTTTGTTTGCGAAGTTTTTCAATATCTAAGACAGTGGCACGAATTTCTAACGGTTGTCTATCTTTCTTGGCTAGATCGTAATTTGTACTACCAGCAGTAGCATGAATGTTTTTAATTTGTCTGGCATCCAAAAAGGCAGTTTCATAAATCGCGCCATAAGGAATGACAGTATCACTGGGAGTAAGAGTGCCATCGAAAATTGCCAGACCACAGATTGCCGCATCAATCGCAGACTTTTCTGACAGAGTGCGCTTAGTAGCATCTGTTTTATCTAAAGCCCTTCTTAGTAGTCCATCATCAATAGAACGTCCACTTGGGCTTGGGTAAGTTAAGTCCGCGAGGTAACTCAAGACATCTGAATAACTAGTTTCAGTCTTAGTTGTGGGAAAATCGTAGACTATACCGTTGTTGGATTTACCATCAGTAGCATTATTGAATGGTAATGTTGATATATTCTGAGCTGTAGTGCTGTTGGTAGGGTCGTAATAGCTACTAACACAAGCAATAGGCGTGGGACTAGTCTGGCTGTAACCCGTAGACTTATAGTGATATACTGCCGTGGCCCGCATCCGCAGATATGGTTGACCTGTAGCGGGTTGATTGAATTTATAGGCAATCTCTAAACCATAGTCATTGTAGTAAGGCTTAATTGGGCTAGGAACTGAACTAGTTTTTATAGGTAACAGATCAGGCCAAATAACTTTGTTGACGGAGGTATAGGTAGTGGAAGTTAAGTTAGCTGCGGTAACAGTCTCAGGTAAATAAATTCCTGCTCCGGTTACTACCCGCAAGCCACCTACAGGTTCTTGTGGGCTGGTTGGTATCTGAGCGGCTGCTAATTCCCAGTCGCCATCTCTATCAGTAGTACCTAAATCTTTTAGTGTTTCTACACGAGAGCGACGAGTGCGATCGCCGTCTCCATTATCCCATTTATAGTCTTTGATTGTTTGGGTATCTTCAGCATTCGGGCCAACAAATGCTTCTTTAGTTTTGTCCCACCACAGCTGAGGAAGGTTATTACCGATTAAAACTCTGTCCCCAAAGGACTGCTCTACACCTTGTAACTGTTTTGCCAGTTTAGTGGGTTCAGTTGCAGGCGGATTCAGTTTGTCTGTTCCATTTTTATTTAGATCCAACTTAGCGAAGTCAGTGGCTGTCAAACCATCAGCAGGATCAACAGGATATATCCACAGATCGGGAGGACGTAAAGTATCGCCACTACCTTGCAATACTTCATCTTTCTTGCTACCTACGACTGCGTAATCTCCCAGCGCATCACCACCAAAACCAATTTCTCCGTATGGTACTCGGCGGGTGCGTCTTTTAAAGTAAAGTTCTATTTGGTTGCGTCGTAGTTTATATTTCTCAGTAGTAGTTAAGTCAGCTAAAGTTCGTCCTTGTTTGGTGACTATAGCTTCCATCCCTTGGGTAACTTCCGATGGATCTGTAGCTTCTAGTTTTGCTATTTGGGCTTCAACTAAGCGGTTGATACGTTGTACATAGGCTAGGCTATTGTAGGCAATTGTTGTTGGTACATAATTAACTGATTTGTTATTGCTTGCAGGAATTGCACCAGATGCGGCTGCTTTAATTGCAACATTAGTAACAGCAGCCGTTTTACCTTTATACAAGTCAATAGTTGCGCTGGGAGACAAATCGCTACCATCTGTTAAACCACCAGCACCTAGATTACCACCAACTACTATTTTGGCGTTATCTGGGTCATAGAAACAAGATGAGTTACTACTAACTTGATACAATCTGATACCGCCACCACCTGGTGAACCAGTCAAGAAGTTACTATTAGTAAAAACCCGTCCATTTAACCTAAAGGCTGGCCCAGGAGAGAGTCCTATATCATCCTCATAAACAACAGCATTGTTAACTAAAGGTAGTTGTACTCTATCTTGCTGATACTCTAAAGCTGAGAAACCTTTATTACCCCTTTTAGTTTCATAGTTAGTGGTATCTGTTGGTTGTGTGGTAATGGGGACACTCGCTGTGTAAACAAAAAAGGCTTTTTTTAACTTAGTACCATTTCTAAACCAGCCTGTGTTACCAACCAGGGCTGCACTTGTATCTTGACCATCTCCACAAGCACCACTGACACTACCAACGGTCATAGGCGGGGTTCTCGCCTCTAGGGCGTTTCTTTTACGGGTATATGCACCGCCCGTAACTGGAGGATTTTTAAAGTAGATTCCATAAAGGGTATAACTATCAAATTTACCATTGTTATCGGTATCTACAGGGTACATCCACCCTGTTTTGAGTTCGTTTGCACCTTCGACCAGTTTTAGTTGTGTTTCATCCCCAAAAGTATATTGATTTAAAGACTCTTCGTTACTTGTTACAGTGCCATACAAAGCATCATCTGTGGGTGTAGCGCGAGGCAATTTTGGGTCTTGAAATAGTTTATTTATTTTTGCTCTGGCGCGGTCAAGTGCGGGGGTCGCGGCATTCAGTGCAATCTCATTTACACGCACATTACTGGCATTTTTCGCCCTTTCAAAAGACCGAAATAAAATTGCTGTGGTGAGTAACACTACTACTAGAGCTACCAGTGCTACTGTTGGCAAAACGAACCCAGCATTTGCAGAACTTCGCCGTCTCTTAGTTAAAAATAAATTCCGCAGCAGCCAAATAATTGGCTTTTTAATTGCAGATAAATACTTCTTAATAAGCCGTCCCAGCCTTTTAAAAAGCTGTCTTTTAGTTTTGAATAGCTGACGTTTTGGCGACATAGCTACTTTCCTGTGAAGTGTTTTACAAAAAATTAGAAAATGCTTTTGGTATTAGCAATCATGCCTGTTGAGTAATCTATCAGGCATGATTAGAGGCTAGACTCATTTAACAAATCACCCTGTGTTAGCAACACTAAACTCAGTAGCAACACAAAATATTACTATTTATCCAAGTTATATCATTGGATAAGTTGACCATCTTATTCGGAAAATACTGATTTTCATGAGTTTTTGTAATTTGTGATTATTCAAGTAAAACAACACCGTGAATTCACATAAATGTGGCAGATGTTTATTTGATTGAGCTATGATTTTATAAATATATTGTGAATAGATTGAACTTATGTTACCCATCTAGTAAAGAAAACATATCAGTTCAATCCCAATTTATTAAAGTAGGTTTAAAATTTACAACTTCCCCATAATGAAATATAGATAAACAAAAATTGAGAACCCCACTTTCTTCAAAAAAGCGGGGTTCTCATTTCTCAGGAACGATTTAGTATTGCTATACTAACTTTTGCAGCATTTAACTACCAATTTTTTAATAAAGCGCGGCTTGTGAGGTTGAAAAACCCTCACAATTTTGGCAACCTGGTATTAGTAATGATTCAGGTTAAGACCAGCTTCTTTAGCCATTGCTTCTATTCCTAGCTTATCTAAGGTTTTGATAGCTTTTGTAGATAGCTTTAGTTTTACCCAACGGTTACCACCTGGCCACCAAACGCGCTTGCTTTGCAGATTAACTTGCTGAAGGCGTTTGGTGCGGCGGTGAGAGTGAGAAACTGCAAAGGCGTTATTTGCTTTTTTACCGGTCAGTTCACAACGGCGAGACATAATTATTTATCTCCAGATTTGGAATTGAAGTACAACCTTTCTATTTTAGAAGCTCTAACGCAAATATTGGGGTTAGGGTTATCTTTTTAAGGGGGATTTATATCAATTCTATGAGAAACTGTACTTTATACATCCTGTAGAGACGTTGTATACACCGTCTCTACTAGGTTTTTTTAGGTACTGAAATGCCTATTATTGTGTCAATTTAGTTTTGACAGTTCGTAGTAAGGACTTTAGTCCTTAGCAAAATTAGGACTAAAGTCCTTACTACAAACGGATAATTACTTGCTAGCTTGTTCTGTTAGCTTGGTAAGTACCTCATTTGACCTCTCAACAAAGGATTTCATTCCTTCAGCGTCAAATCCTTTTTGAGACATCAACGCCAAATCATAAACGTGTTGGCAAATTAAGTTTACCAATGGATTTGTCGTTGATTGTCCATCACCTTGAATGATAGTACCTTGATTGAGGCTGGTGAGGTTTTGAATGAGGGGATGGGCAGTGTTTACCAGTAAGATGTGATCTTCGGGGAACTCTGCATTCTGCTGCTGCATCATGGCGTTCATTTCCCGCAGGCGGCGCAAAATTTCTGGTAACAGAACCATTGCAGGTGGTGTACCTTGGGGGTCATCTGATTTTAACGCCTCGGTGCGGATGTTGACTTTGGGTTTATTGAGGGCGTTCTCAAATAACTCCTTAACAACCTCACTCTTAGTTTTATTGGTTGTGGGGTCAACAATTTCCCCGGCTTTGTCTTGATCGAGTAGGGTATTATCTAGGTCAGAATCTACCCGTGTAAATTTGACATCCTGATATTCCCGTTCTAGGAAATTAATAAAATGGGTATCGATGAAGGAGTCCATAAACAGGACTTCCAAGCCTTGGTTTTTGTGCAGTTCTATATAAGTCGATTGGCTAGCTTCATCGGTGCTGTATATTACCCTATTTTCGTGGCGTTCTTTGTTGCGTTCTAAGTATTCTTTCAGTGTGGTGTAAGGACTACTGGATACAGCAGGTTTGACATCTTGCCAAGCATCCCCTTCTTCTGTTTGCACTTCGACGGCTGGAGTTTCAGCAGTTGATTCCCCAAATTTGGCTGTGCTGCGGAAAACAATGATGTCTTCGACTTGTTTTTTAAATTTTTCGTCGTTGAGAACACCAAACTTTACAAAAGTACCTAGGTCTTTCCATGCACTGATGTATTGTTCTCGGTCTTCCCGGTATAGTTCTTTGAGTCTGTCGCCTACTTTCTTAGCTATGTAATCGCCGATTTTGCGGACAGTGCGATCGCCTTGCAAGGCACTGCGAGATACATTTAATGGAATATCGCTGCTATCAATCACACCCCGCATGGGTACGAGAAATTGGGGAATAATTTCTTCGCAGTTATCGCTGACAAAAACTTGGTTACAAAATAATTTGATCTGTCCTTTTGCTACATCTACATCAGGACGCATTTTGGGGAAGTACAGAATCCCGTTGATAATAAAGGGATAGTCAGTATTTAAATGCACCCACAGTAGGGGTTCTTCCTGGAAAGGATACAAATAGCGGTAAAATTCCAAATAATCTTCTTTTGTCAAGTTACTGGGAGAATCCCGCCAAGGAGCTTTTTGTCTGTTTAAAACTTCACCATCCATTTTGATGGGAACTGGCATGAAGTCACAGTAAGTCTTGACCAGATTTTGAACCCGTGCTGCTTCTAAATATTCTTCCTCATCGGGTAACAGAGTCAGAATGATAGTAGTACCGCGAGTTGTGCGGGGTGACTCATCCAGGCTGAATGCTGGCGAACCATCACAAGACCAATGAACGGCTTGCGCTCCTTCTTTGTAGGAGAGGGTATCAATTTCTACTTTCTGCGCCACCATGAAGGAGGAATAGAAACCCAGACCGAAGTGACCGATAATCGGCTGGTCTGCTTTCCCTTGATATTTATGAATAAATTCTTCCGCACTGGAAAAAGCTACCTGGTTAATATACTTTTTCACTTCATCGGCGGTCATACCAATACCGTTATCGGTGATGGAAAGGGTCTTTTTGTCTTTATCGATGGCAATTTGAATTTCTGGTTCACCAACTTCTCCCGTATATTCACCTGCACGGGAAACCATGTTTAGCTTTTGAATTGCGTCTACGGCATTGGATACCAGTTCCCGCAAGAAAATTTGATGATCTGAATAAAGCGATTTCTTGATGATCGGGAAAATATTCTCAGTATGAATACTGATAGTGCCTTGTTCTAGCATGGTTATTTGTGTGTTTTAGTTAAAAAATAATTCTGAGGATCAATTTTCTGCGATTCTGGGTACTTATAGGTATGGAATGCCTCTCAAATTTTATTCGGATTTCACTACCCTCAATAGAAAGCACTATCGCAATTCTAGAGGCTGCTGTATATGTTAGCTAAGTCTGTAGCCTGCATACTCACAGTACGAATTTTTTGAATACCTTGACGGAGTTGATTAACTAAATTTATATCTGTTGCTAATTGTCTCAATGCTTCAGTCCAAGCTTTCGAGTCATTGGCTGGAACTAACCATCCATCAACGCCGTGTCTGACAAGTTCAGCGATACCTCCCAAGTCAGAACCAAGTACAGGTAAGGATAAAGCATGAGCTTCTAAGACAACTAATGGCCCAGTCTCCAGCCATTGTGAAGGTACGGCAAGGATATCGTAATTAGCTAAAGCTTGGGGTATTTCTTCCCTAGAGAGTTGTTTTTCTATGCGAATACGCGGATCTTGATCAACCAATTTTAAAACTTGTCGGCGATATTTTTCATCTTGAGCTATGCCATGAATTACCAACTCTATGGGACTATCTCCAGGTAAATCTCTTACTGCTTTGACTAAGATGTCTATACCTTTGTATTGATCCCAGCGTCCTAAAAAAACTACTTTTAATGGTTCATTTGCTAGCTTGAATTTTGGGGTTAAAGGTTGCTCTTGTTTAGTGTAAGCAATACCATGACGGCTAAGAACCAGTTTATCTTCAGGAATGCCATTGATGAGTAGTGCTTGATAAAGCCAATCACACACAGCTATGATGCGATCGCAAAATTTTGCCATTTCCAGTAGACTAGATTTTCTAGCCGCAACATAGCCAGGTACAACCAAGGGACGTACAAATCTGCCTAAATTGCCATTGTCTACAGAGTTGGGAAGATAAGCACTAGTAGGTAAAGGTAAACGGCTGAGGATAGATAGCGGTAAATGGCTGAAGGTATTCACCATTGCTTCTGGTAGCTGTTTACTTAAAGTGTCGGTACACTGTGAACAACGTATGGCATCAATCTTGCCATCACACACTTTTTGTCCATGTAACATCATGGTAGTGCGCTGGCAAATGGGTAGAGGATAATGAATTGTCATCACTGTCGCCATACCTAATTCTTTTGCCAAGCGCAAATGAGGTAAACCACAAGCGGCTTCCCAATGGTGCTGATGGTAGACATCTGCTTTTTGCTGAGATAGCCATTGAGCAAAATCTTCAAATTTTCCGTGGGGGAATTGTCCGTGATTAGGTTCTTTCTTGGGTGTAGGGAATACAGGATAACGGTAAACCTCTATATTGTCATACTTATAGGTGCTTGCCTTGGCTGAACCTGTGCTAGCAGCTGCTATCTTAATTTCGAGATCATCTAGTTGCAACTCTAGCAGCAATTCCTTGAGATTGACTTGAATACCACCACATTTATCGGGAAAATACCGAGCAAGGGCTTGAATTACTTTCATAATTTGTGCTGCCAAGAGATAGTAAAATTACCCTTGCTATTGTATGCGGTGTATTTTTAATCACTGTCTAATATTTGAGACAACGTTGCAATTTAACTTTTCTATGGTGTAGTTTGTGCTACTGTCACCTTAACTGGTGCTTTGTTACTAAAAGTTAGACCATTTTCACCCTTATCAATGTAAATGGTATCTCCAGCGATAAAAGTATTCTCCAATAACTTGGTAGCAATGGGGTTTTCAATTTCTCGCTGAATTGATCGCTTCAGGGGACGTGCGCCGTAAACTGGGTCATAACCCCTCTCTACTAATAAACTACAAGCGGCTGGGGAGATTTCAAAGGAGATTTTTTGTTCTCGCAGCAGATTTTCCACGCGCTTGAGTTGAATGCGGATGATTTGCTGCATTTCAGCACGGCTGAGGGTGTGGAACAAGATGATATCATCAACGCGGTTGAGAAATTCGGGGCGGAAGTGCGATCGCAAAGCTTCCATTACCCGCGTCCGCATTGTCTCATACTTGGAATCATCACCAGACACATCTAATATATGTTCGCTACCAATGTTACTGGTCATTACAATAACTGTGTTGCGAAAATCTACTGTTCTTCCTTGAGAATCAGTAATCCTACCGTCATCTAACACCTGGAGCAAAATATTAAATACGTCGGGGTGTGCCTTCTCTACTTCATCCAATAGCACTACAGAATAAGGATGACGGCGAACAGCTTCCGAAAGCTGACCGCCTTCTTCGTAGCCTACGTAACCTGGAGGCGCACCAACCAATCGGGAGACTGAATGTTTTTCCATGTACTCAGACATATCTAAACGCACTAAAGCATCATCCGAGTCAAAGAGAAACTGGGCTAAAGCGCGGGCAAGTTCGGTTTTACCGACACCAGTCGGTCCCATGAACAAGAATGAACCGATGGGGCGGTTGGGGTCTTTCATCCCCGCACGGGCGCGACGAATGGCGGCGGAGACGGCTTCCACTGCTTCCTGTTGACCGATGACGCGTTGATGTAAGTGGCTTTCCAGTTGCAGTAACTTTTGCCGTTCTGATTCCAGCAGACGATTTACCGGGATACCTGTCCACTTGGCGACGATTTCGGCGATATCGGCTTCGGTGACTTGTTCGCGCAGGAGAGTAGAACCTTGGCGTTGAACTGCTGAGAGTTCTGCTTCTTTGGCTTCAAGGTCACGCTTTACTATCTCTAATTTGTCATACTTCAACATAGCCGCTTTATTCAAATCGTAGTCACGTTCGGCTTGCTCAATCTGCACTCTTAAAGCATCTTCTTGTTTCTTTAAAGCACTGATGGCTTCTAAAAGCAGCTTTTCACCTTGCCATTGATTGGTTAAATCCTGCTGTTTTTCCGTTAAATTGCTGATTTCTAACTCAATGCGCTCTAAACGTTCCCTAGTTTGAGCAGGAACTTTCTCTTCCCCAGCTAGAGATAGCTTTTCCATTTCTAGCTGCATCAAGCGGCGGTCAATGGTTTCTAGTTCTGATGGTTTGGAGGTAATCTCCATTTTTAATTGCGCTGCGGCTTCATCTACTAAATCAATAGCTTTATCTGGTAAGAAGCGGTCAGCAATGTAACGTGCTGATAAAGTCGCCGCCGCTACCAACGCCGAGTCTGAGATTTTCACGTTGTGGTGGACTTCATAGCGTTCCTTCAACCCCCGCAAAATGGAGATGGTATTTTCCACACTGGGCTGATCAACATATACCTGCTGAAAACGGCGTTCTAGGGCTGCATCTTTCTCAATAAACTTGCGGTATTCATCGAGGGTAGTCGCTCCAATACACCGCAATTCTCCCCGCGCTAGCATGGGTTTGAGCAAATTACCTGCATCCATCGCCCCCGCTTGATTAGAACCAGTACCGACAACAGTATGCAATTCATCAATAAATAAAACAATTTGACCGTTAGATTCCGTAACTTCCCGGAGAACAGCTTTGAGACGGTCTTCAAATTCACCCCGATATTTAGCCCCAGCAATCAAACTACCAATATCTAAAGAGATGAGTTGACGGTTTTTCAGAGATTCGGGGACATCACCATTTACTATACGTTGTGCCAGAGCTTCTGCGATCGCAGTCTTACCCACCCCAGGTTCACCAATTAATACAGGGTTATTCTTACTCCGGCGAGACAACACCTGAATCACCCGGCGTATTTCATCATCTCGCCCAATTACCGGGTCGAGTTTTCCAGATTTAGCCTGTTCTGTTAAGTCTCTACCAAATTTTTGCAGAGCTTCATAGCGAGACTCTGGATTTTGATCTGTCACTTTTTGACTACCGCGCACTGCTTTAATACTCGCTTCTATTTTGCTATTGTCTGCATTAAAACCTTTGAGTACACGCTTACCAACACGTTCATCATCGGCAAAGGCTAACAGAATATGTTCTACAGAGATAAACTCATCTTTCATCCCTGTCCTAATTTCTTCAGCCTTATCTAGCAGCGTATCTAAGCTGCGTCCCAGATAAAGCTGATCACTTTTGCCCACTTTAGGTTGACGTTGAGTAAAAGCTTCTAATTGCTGCTGCAAACGCACTGGATCAATTTCCGCACGAGCTAAAAGCCTAATTGCTAAACTAGTTGGTTCTTCTAATAGGGCAATAATTAAGTGTTCAACATCTAATTGCTGTTGTTGATATCCACGAACTATATCCTGGGATTTAACAATTGCTTCCCAGGCTTTATCAGTAAATTTATTAGGATCTGTAGGCTGCATCTTTAAGATTTTGAATGTGAAACTTTCAGCGTTTGTAGTTTTAAGGTAAAAATTGCGTGATCAGGAAAGAAGAGTCTAGAGGTTAGTATTGTTACGCAGCACTTTTTCCAATTTCTACTCCCTAATCAGTAGTTCAAATATTTTCAGTGTGTATCCGCGTATTTATTTTGTGGCAGTTAGGGATAAAGCAACTAAGTTATGGTTTTACCGACTACCTATTCCCTAATTTAACGTAACGCGGAAGTCCCTAACCTCAGCGTAGCAGGTTGGGGAGTGGGGTCGGGGAGAAGTCGTCAATTTTTGCATTTGGCAGCCTATCAATCCAATCTTCAACTAACTGGGTAACTGTTTTTTCCTTGAGGGATGGGGGATAAGGAAGGGAGAATTACTTATGAGTCCCCAGTCCCCAATCCCCAGCAGTTATTTAATTAAGGGACTTCCAGATAAAAAAAATATCCAAACTGTAGGGTGCGTCAGTGCGATAGAACCTAACTATACTCAGAAATTATTCATACTGACGCACCCTACCCAACTGAGTCCCCAGTCCCAATCTGTGAATTACTGAGTTACAAGTTGTTCTGATGATTCCTGTTTCACTGTTGAGCCTTGAGTACCTAGTTGGATTAGTTCTATTTTGTATCCGTCTGGGTCTTCCACAAAAGCAATCACTGTAGAACCGTGTTTCATTGGCCCCGGTTCTCTCACTACTTTACCGCCAAGATTTTTAATCGCTTCACAAGTTCCATAGATATCATCTACCCCAAGGGCAATATGACCGTAAGCATTCCCTAATTCGTACTTGTCTACTCCCCAGTTGTAGGTTAGTTCTATGACTGCTGTGTCACTTTCATCGCCATAACCAATAAACGCCAGAGTAAATTCCCCACTGGGATAATCTTTCCGCCGCAGTAACTTCATCCCCAGCACGTCACAGTAGAATTTCAAAGACTCTTCAAGATTGCCGACCCGTAGCATTGTATGTAGTAAGCGCATATAGACCTTTTCTGTGAGTGTGTTCACCTGCCAACATTTTACAGAGAGAACTGGCGTTGGGGTTTTTACCGTTCGGCTGACGCGGAAATTGAGCTTGTCGAAACTCACGGCGGAAGCCTACCTTGAGAGGGCAAGATTTTGAATTTTGAATTCGGAGCGCAGCGACGTGACTATTGACTATTGATCAACAAATAATCCAAAATCCAAAGTCCGTCTATTAGACATCGATGACCTAATCTTTGGAAATCTTCATTTAATCTCAGCCGATAGTTCGCCTCAGAGCATATGCTAGCGATTGGGTTGAGCTAATAGATTTTGTGCGATCAACGGTAAGAAGGAGCAAAAACTAATGAGTAGTAACATTGTAGATACTTCTATTGAGGCAATTGTCGCCCGCGAAATTCTCGACTCGCGGGGTAGACCAACGATAGAAGCAGAAGTACATTTGCTAAATGGTGCTATGGGACTAGCACAAGTTCCTAGTGGTGCTTCTACAGGGACTTTTGAAGCCCATGAACTACGAGATAAGGATAAAAGCCGTTACGGCGGTAAAGGGGTACTCAAGGCAGTACACAACGTCAATGAGATACTTTCCCCGGAGTTAATTGGCTTGGATGCCCTCGACCAAGAACTGATAGACCGGACAATGATTGCTCAGGATGGTTCAGGGAATAAATCTAACCTGGGCGCAAACGCAATTTTGGCAGTTTCCCTGGCGACTGCAAAAGCTGGGGCGGAATCTTTGGGGATTCCTCTTTACCGCTATTTGGGTAATCCTTTAGCGAATTTGCTACCTGTGCCTTTGATGAACGTCATTAATGGTGGGGCGCACGCTTCTAATAACGTAGACTTTCAAGAGTTTATGATTGTCCCCATCGGTGCATCTTCGTTCCGGGAAGCGTTGCGTTGGGGTGCGGAAGTATTTGCTACCCTCAGCGAAGTGCTGCATGATAAGGGTTTACTGACTGGTGTCGGTGATGAAGGTGGTTTTGCCCCTAACTTGGAATCTAATCAAGTAGCTTTGGAATTGCTGGTAGCTGCTATTGAGAAGGCTGGTTACAAGCCAGGGGAACAAGTGGCTTTAGCTTTGGATGTGGCTGCTAGTGAGTTTTATAAAAATGGGCAGTATGTCTATGATGGTAAACCTCACGCACCAACAGAGTTTATTGATTATTTAGCGCAGTTGGTTGACCAATACCCGATTGTCTCCATTGAAGATGGTTTACATGAGGAAGATTGGCAAAATTGGCAATTACTCACCCAAAAGATTGGTTCAAAGGTGCAATTGGTTGGGGATGACTTGTTTGTAACTAATGCTACTCGTTTACAAAAAGGCATCCAAGAAAAAGCCGGTAACTCCATTTTGATTAAACTCAATCAAATTGGTTCTCTAACTGAGACTTTGGAAACAATTGACTTGGCAACTCGGAACAGTTTCCGGTCAGTAATTAGCCATCGTTCTGGTGAAACTGAAGACACTACAATTGCTGATTTAGCCGTCGCCACCCGTGCAGGTCAAATCAAAACCGGTTCTCTGTGTCGTAGTGAACGGGTAGCTAAATACAACCGTTTACTCCGTATTGAAGATGAACTAGGCGATCGCGCAGTTTATGCTGGTGCTGTAGGTTTAGGGCCAAAGTGAGTCCTGAGTAATGAGTAATGAGTAATTTTTTAACTCAGCACTCAGCACTCAGCACTCAGCACTGACTAAGGATAAAACCCCAACTTGGGTAATCCCAATGTCTCGTCCCAACCCATCATGATATTGAGACACTGAATTGCTTGACCCGCCTGTCCTTTGATTAAGTTGTCGATGGCTGACATCACAATCACTCGGCCAGTTCGCGGGTCAACTTCTAGACCCATGTAACAAATATTGCTGCCACTTGCCCACTTGGTATGAGGATATATCCCTATTTCACAAATTTTTACCCAAGGGCAATTACGGTAAAAAGCTGTATAAATTGTAGTTAAGTCATCTCCTACAAGACCGGGATCGCGGAGTGAGGCGTAGACTGTTGCTAAAATTCCCCGCACCATCGGCACAAGATGGGGGGTAAACTGCACCGTAACTTCATGACCAGCCAGTTCGCTACAAATTTGCTCGATTTCTGGAGTATGGCGGTGACGGGCAACGCTATAAGCAGCTAGGGAATTATCAGCTTCCGCTAATAATAAGTGAGTTTTGGCTTGTCTACCGCCGCTTGATGCACCAGATTTAGCATCAATAATTGCGGTATCGGGAACGATTAAGCCTTGCTTGAAGAGTGGTAATAGTGCTAAAAGACTTGCTGTAGGGTAAGCACCAGGACAGGCAACTAGTTGAGCATCTGCAATGCGATCGCGATAAAGTTCGGGTAATCCGTACACTGCATTAGCTGCTGTGGTGTGATCGCTTCTGTTATTGCCATACCAACTGGTATAGGTTGCCAAATTTCTAAATCTATAGTCCGCACTCAGATCCACTACCTTACATCCTTTTTCTAGTAATGTTGGGGTAATTTGGCAAGCTAGACCATTCGGCAGTGAAAGAAATATTACCTCACATCGCCGAGCAATGATTTCGGTATCTATTGCCTCAATTGGCAATTTCACTGCATTAACCAGATGGGGATAAACAGACGTAAAAGGCTTACCTGTACTGTTCTCGTCTCCTAAATAGACTAGTTCGACTTCTGGATGCTCCATTAGTAACCGTACTAGTTGCACTCCGCCATAGCCTGACGCGCCAACAATCCCAACGGGTACGCGCCTAAAATTACCCATGATCTCAAATCCTCATCCGCTTTTGGTTAATCCGTCGTTATCTATCAACTACTAGCTACCAGAGGCGAAACTGAACAAAACGCCACAGAAGACCAGCACCAGAGCATTTTCAAAATTCACAGCACTAAAGCCCAATTTTAATGGTATTGATGACTTATAAGAGTAGGGGACAGGGGACAGGTGACAGGTGACAGGAAATTAGCCCTATTCCCTATTCCCTCTTTCAAGACAGTAGAAATTTCTCTACGTCAACGAAACATTGCTAGTCTATATCTCTGCTGCACAAAGGAGCTAGAATTTACAATAAGAAATTATAAAAAAAATTTACGATTACTAATTAATTAACCCCGTGTACAACTTAATCTCATACCTTACCCCCGATTTCTTCCCTATCCTAACCCTACGGGAAGCAAGCTAGACTTATCCATCCACATCCCATTCCCTACTCCCTTTTTATGTTTGATTCTATTGATGCTGCCTTGACAGACCTCAAGGCTGGTCGTGCCATTGTAGTGGTAGATGACGAAAATCGAGAAAATGAAGGCGATTTGATTTGTGCGGCTCAATTTGCTACGCCTGACATGATTAATTTTATGGCGGTAGAAGCCAGAGGATTAATTTGTCTGGCGATGACAGGCGATCGCCTGGATGAACTCGATTTACCCTTGATGGTGACAAACATCACAGATCCTAACCAAACGGCTTTTACTGTCAGCATCGATGCGAGTCCGCATTTAGGCGTATCTACTGGGATTTCAGCCGATGACCGCGCCCGTACTATTCAGATAACTCTCAACCCAGCCACAAAACCTTCAGATTTACGCCGTCCTGGGCATATTTTCCCGTTGCGGGCTAGAACTGGTGGTGTCCTCAAACGCGCTGGACACACGGAAGCGGCTGTGGATTTATCTCGATTAGCAGGACTATATCCAGCTGGGGTAATTTGTGAAATTCAAAACCCTAATGGTTCAATGGCGCGGTTACACCAGTTAATTGATTATGCAAAACACCACAATCTGAAAATTATTAGTATTGCTGATTTAATTAGTTATCGCCTCAAACACGATCGCTTGGTATATCGAGAAGTGGTCACTAAGCTACCTAGTCAATTCGGTCAGTTTGATATTTACGCCTATCGTCACACCCTAGATAATACAGAACACGTTGCCATTGTTAAAGGCGACCCCGCTAACTTTCGAGATGAGGCGGTGATGGTGCGGATGCACTCAGAATGTCTCACAGGTGATGCTTTAGGTTCTTTGCGCTGTGATTGTCGGATGCAGTTACAAGCCGCACTAAAAATGATTGAAACTGCTGGTCAAGGTGTGGTTGTCTACCTGCGCCAAGAAGGACGGGGTATTGGCTTGATTAACAAACTCAAAGCCTACTCCTTACAGGATATGGGACTGGATACCGTCGAAGCCAATGAGCGTTTAGGATTCCCCGCCGACTTGCGGGACTACGGGATGGGGGCGCAAATCCTCATGGATTTGGGGATAAAAAAGATTCGCCTGATTACCAATAATCCTCGGAAGATTGCGGGGGTTAAAGGCTACGGATTGGAAGTTGTCGATCGCGTGCCATTGTTAATTGAAAGCAATGATTACAATTCCTATTACCTAGCGACTAAAGCCAAAAAGCTGGGTCATATGCTGTTACAGACCTATTTGGTGACAGTGGCAATTCACTGGCAAGATGACCCGCAATTGGTGACAAAACGCTACGAACGCCTAGAGAAACTGCGGCATTTAGCTAAAAGCTATGATTTATTGTTGCAGGAAGAAGCACGTCCGTTGGCGATCGCTTTATTTGATGAGCCATCGTTAACAGTACACTTAGGTTTTGACCAAGCAAAAGTAGCAGATGGTGATTGGTATCAGCAAGCTGGTCATCCTTATATACAAGCCATTTTGCCAATTCTGGATAACTTAGCGGCGTTACCTTACGTCCAGAAACTAGAATTTTTGATTTCTTCTGGTAGTGACCCCTTAAGTAACTTGCAAGTGCAGCTAGATCGGCAAATAATTCTAGATGGAGAATTACCATCTGTAGTAGGCGATCGTTTAGAGACTCAGCAAATTTATAGTTTTAGCAGAATCACCTCTATCTAGGTAGGAAATTCTTGTGAACTACCCACACTTGCCATCCGGGTAAGATGTGGGGCTTCTCTCGGTTCAAGCTAATTGATTGACTTAGCAATTCCCCCCAACTGCAACCCCGGCGGATAACTACCCTCTTCCTTAATGCGCTTGATTTCCGCATCAGTAATCCGTAAGCCTAACTTTTGTGCCAAAGTCTGTACAATATCTCCCCGATCAATCACCCCACCCACAGCACCCGCAGGTGTCAGAACAGTGACACGCGGTAAATTCTCATTTTCTAGCTTGTTGATGACCTCAGCCATAGAAGTTGATTCAGCAACCGTGGGTATTTCGGTCAGAGGATGGACAATACTGTGCAGAGTTTGGGTTTCCCATTGGCTTCTCTCTACCAAGCGCAAATCCTCAATGACGACCATTCCCCGATAACGTCCATCAGAAGCAGCAAAATAAACTTCTGGTACAGTGGTTTCTAATAAATACGCGTCAGCAAAGGAACGTAAAGTCTGGTCAGCATCAATAACACGAAAGTTCCGAGTCATTGCATCGGCGGCTGTCACCTTCAGCAAGGTTTCCTGTAATGTTGTCATCTGGTCATAGGTGTTGGCGTTACGCACAGCAAACCAACCTAACAACGCAATCCATAAACCAGTGACTAACTCTCTAGTCAAGAAATCTACCGCAAATCCTAGGGCGATCGCACCATAACCTAAAATTTGTCCTGCCCTAGCTGCCCAATGTACAGCTTGGAAGCGGTTTCCGGTAATTTGCCACAGTGCAGCTTTTAATACTTGACCACCATCTAAAGGCAACCCAGGAATCAAGTTAAACAAAGCTACAACCAAGTTAATTCTCGCCAAATCACCCACCATCATACTGATTGGGCTAGTATCAGGCACAACATTACTCCCTAATTGGAGGAGAAAAAACAACCCAATACTTACCAAAGGCCCGGCAATGGCTACCTGAAAGGCTTTCCCCGGCGTTTTAGATTCTTCTTCAATCGCCGCAATCCCACCAAACATAAATAGGGTAATAGAATTAACTTTAATCCCTTGCGATCGCGCTGCTAAACTATGACCCAATTCGTGCATTAACACCGAAGCAAACAGCAGCAACGCCATGATGATTCCCGCACTCCAGGCTGTGACAGTTCCCAATTCTTGGTAAGCTATACCAAAATTCAGAGTAGCTAACCCCAAAATTACGAACCACAGAGGGTCTAAAAATAGGGGAATGCCAAATAAAGACCCGATTTTCCAATTTGTTTGCATTACATTATCCTAAAATTAAATATTTTCAGCAGACATACCGACGATGGTATGGGTGTTTTTACATATGATTTTGTAATTTTTTGTGGGAATACACGACAAAAACAGCGATCGCTGCTTGATCTGCTCTCCATCCTAGAATAGACAATTGAATCGATTTGGGCGTTTAAAAAATAAAAAAATATAAATTTCCCATGCAATAGGGACTAGGGCGAAACTTTTTATTTCTATTCTGGAACAGCTTACGACACCAGATAATTTTAGCAATAATAGTTAGTTAGTTAAGTGAGTTGAGATTTAGCTAAGTATGGATAACTTACCTCAAAGCAAGTCTAGCTCCCCTGCTGGGGGTGGTTTACCTGTGATTCAGTATTGGGTAGAACAAACTCTCTCACCACAAGGATTAAAATTATGGCAAACTCTCAATCATAAAAGTGCGTGTTTATCCTGCGCCTGGGGTACGGGTGGACAAAAAGGGGGATTTGTTAATGAAGCGGGGGAATATTTACAACGCTGTGCTAAAAGCGTAGAGGCGATCGCTGCGGAATTGCAACCAGGAATTAAACAGTATTTTTTCCAAGAACATAGCATTAGTGAATTACAAAAACTGACTTCTCAAGAATGCGATCGCTTGGGTAGATTAAGTTATCCTCTGATTCTCAGATCAGGTTCATCTCATTATCAACGTATTAGCTGGGAAGAAGTTTATCACATTGCTACACAAGCCTTTAATTTACGCCCAGCACGGATTGCTAGCTATAGTTCTGGACGTTCATCGAATGAAGCTGCCTATTTACTACAATTACTAATGCGATCGCTAGGTAGTAATAATCTAGCAGACTGTTCAGATTTGTGTCACGCACCGTCAACAGTGGGTTTAAAAAAAGTTTTTGGCTCAGGCACATCAATGATCAGCCTAGAGAGTCTAAAACATAGTGATTGTATTCTTCTAATTGGTTCTAACGCACCTGCAAATCATCCGCGACTCATGAACGAATTAATCAAATTGCGGGAAAGAGGCGGTAAAGTAATTATTATTAATCCCCAAATTGAAATCGGTTTAGTTAAATTTGCATCTCCTGCATTTCCTATCAAATCTCTACTCACAGGTGGTTCAGATATATCCTCTTTATATTTACAACCAATTCCTGGTAGTGATGTTGCATTATTTGTGGGGTTACAAAAATCTCTAATCGAACAGCATTTGATCAAAACAGAATATCTGAAATCCCATACACAAAATTGGCAAGAAGTTATAAATTACGCTAATAATATATCCTGGGATAACATCACTAACACCTGTGGTTTATCCAAAGAAGAAATCACAGCAACAGCTTATATAATTGGTAAATCAACACGGGTAGTTTTTGCCTGGGCAATGGGAATAACTCAACACGCTAACGGTGTAGATAATATTTTTAGTATTGCTAATACAGCCTTAATTACAGGTAACGCTGGTAAAATTGGTGCTGGGACAATGCCCATTCGAGGACATTCTAATGTGCAAGGATTTGGTTCAATGGGTGTCACTGTACACTTGCGAGAGGAAATCAAACAAGCACTATCTCAACTATTAGGAAAACCTTTAAATGAAACACCTGGTTATCATACCCGTGACTTAATAACAGCAGCAGAATTAGGCAAGATAGATACACTGTTTTGTTTAGGAGGAAATTTGTATGCAGCCAACCCAGATTTACAGCAAGCAAAACAAGCATTATCGCAAATAGAAACCATTTTTTATATTGCTACTAAACCCAATTTAGGACATTTTCACGGATTAGCTAAACAGCAAACTTTAATACTACCTGTATTTAATCGCTTTGAAAATCCTCATAAAACAACAACCGAATCTGGTAATAACTTTGTGCGGTTAAATGATGAAGGTAAAAGTCATCTGCAACCACCTGATGCTGACCTAATTTCTGAAATAGAATTAATCACCGAAATTGCTCATCGGTTACGTGGTGAAACACCGATAAATTGGCGTAAATTGCAAGATACAGTTTATGTGAGAGAATTAATTGCTAAAACCATTCCTGGTTATGAAAAAATTGGCACAATTGACCAAACAAAACAAGAATTTATGATTGAAGGGCGGATTTTAGATGAACCTAAATTTCACACATCTGATGGCAAAGCGCAGATGTTTGTCACACCTTTACCGCAATTATCACTACCAACTAAAGCAGCATTTGGTGTAGCAGAAGATCAGCCAGGAATTGTGGTAATTTTAGGAATAGGACGCAGCTATGGTCAACATAATACTGTAGTTTATCGTAATGAAGATAAATATCGAGCAATGCCCCATCGTCACTGCATTTTAATGAATCCTCTGGATGTAAAAAAAGCAGGATTTGAGGAACACCAGCGAGTAACAGTGAAAGGAGATAGGGGAATATTAGAAAATATTGAAATTATTTGTGGGGCGATTCTTGAAGGTGTAGCTTTTATGTTTTATCCTGAAGCTAATGTTCTATTTAAAGCAAAAATTGATCCTCAAAGTGGCACACCTGCTTATAAAAGAGTTCCAATTTGTATTGTAGATCCGCAACTTCTAACAGGTGACAGGTGATAGGTGATAGGTGACAGTTAAGAGGAGAGAACACCGCGCTCATTTAAGCAAACGCGGTGTGCCTGAGAACTTGCGGTTCAGTTGGATTTGCTCTTCCAAAATAACAATCATGGCGGCAGAACCGCCTTCTTGTGAATATCCCAGCTTTCAGACGGGTAGAACGTCATTCAATAGTGATTGACTGAGGCCCAGTTGCTTTACCATTATGAGCTTCATTCCTTTGGAAAGAATTACTGTTAGCATCTACTTGTTTATCTAACCAACTTTTGACGGGATCATCTGCAAGGTTGAGTCGCAGCACACCAGAGACAAACCCCCCAAAAAAGGAAGCTGGGTGTTGAACCAGTTGCTTAAATATTGGTGATAATTCATCTATGAACATTTAGACTCTCCTGCAATATTTTGCGAAAATTAGTATTTATTCACTAATCGTAACGTGTAAATTTTGCTTTGTTTTAGAGCATCCTATGATTTGCTGAATAGTAAAGCTGAGTTTAAGTGTGAACATCCAGAAGATTTCAAATCCTAGAGTGTACCTTTGAAAGCAGTGGCATGAAATTTGCATCCCACTGCTTAGATTCGTGTATTAATTTGGACTTTGTTCAGGCATCATGCACTTATCAGAGTCACAACCTGCGGGGCCGACTTCCATTAAATCGCCGAAGTCGTAGCGACTTAAGACAGCATAGAAATCATCGGTTTTGCGGCGTGATGCTACTGCTTGCAACATCTGCTCATACTCCTGCTTGGAGATTGGCTCAAATGGCAAACGCGGGAAGGTTTGATGATCATCAAATCTAGCTAATAGTGCTGCACTCATGTAGCCTTCATCATTTTGAATCGCTTCCCAAATGCGAGTTCCTAGAGTTTCTACTTCATGTTCTCGCAACTCGATCGTGGCAGAGGTGTTGTGAGTGACGTAGAATTTCTGCACCTGCATATAGAAATCCATTTGCGCGATCGCATTAAATTTGCTGATATCAATCACATCAGCACCAGGTAAATCAGCCCAAGATACAGCCACAGGGATTTCCACTAGCCATTCAGTCACCCGTGGATCAAACGGATCATCGAGTAAATTCCCCTTTTCATCTTTATCTGATTGGGAGGGAATGATACTGTAACCGTATTCCAGACAAGCTAAAGCCACTGGGTCATTTTTACGGCAAGTGATGCGGCGAATAAACCGTTGCGCTTTGGGGGGATGCCATCCGGGACTAGCACCAGTTAACAGCGATTTTGTGCCACTGGGTTGGACTGTTGTACAACGATTTGGGCGTTTAATATTATGGCGATCGCAATAATCCCAAACTACACGCTGCACAATCTCTTTCCAATCAGTTAAGTATTTTGCTTCTTTGTATTTAAATTCCAATCCTTGAGGTGTTTCAGGTCTACCTGCTTCCCACCACCGCAGCCAATCCACACCAAAAGCATGGACAAAGAAATCAAATAAACCAGTAAAAGAAACCCCAACAATTGGGTCTAATTCCCGACTATATTGATAGCGTGGTTCTTGGAATTGATGATTTAAAAGTGCCGCTACAGATAATGCCCCAGCCGTGAAAGCTTCCTCCTGTTCTTTATGGTTTAATGGGTCAATTTGATTGAGATGTATCTCAGATAGATTACAGTGGAAGTCGCTACCAATAATTTCCATTTTTGTTAACCCAGAGGCTCTTTATCCTCTAGTTCTACGAGTTCTAATTCCTCGCAGATCCGACTATATTTTCTACTAATAATTAGCAATTTTATTAGTAGCCGGAGACTCGTGGAGCTGTTCTAAAAAACAGAGGTAAAACCCAGATTATATTCTTTATCAATTTATAATTTACTTTGAATTGATAAAGTGTTCACTCTCTAGTCTGTACGGTGTCAAAGGTGCTTGAATTCCTCTGATTACCTCGGTATTCCCAATCACAGGGTTCACCGATTTTCCCCGGTGTTTAACGTGAGGCAAAATTACTTACCACACGGATTTAAACCATAACGAGCCAAGCGATGTTCTAGCTCATTAGCATCAAGATCAGGATGTCGTGCTTGCAACCAGTCTTTAGCTGTTCCTTGTTCGTAAGCTTTTAAGAAATCAACTTTCAAAGCTTGTGTAGTTAACAAATCACAGTTAGCTCTAGCAACGGCTTCACCAGCCCACTGAATTGCACCTTCACCACTGTAATATTGTTTACGAACAGCATCAACGCACTCTTCTAATGTTGGCTTGCGGTGAAAAACTCTTGTGTGGTTCGCCATCCGTAAAGAATCACGCTCAGGATCAATGCGCCAGTTACCATTCTCATCTTGTTGCCATAGGTTATCTTTGGCAGATGCCCCTAATTGATCTTCAGATATGAACTGGCGCATACCTGCACTGTTATGCGTCAAATAGCCATCGCAGTAGAAACAATGAGCTTCTTCCACTTCAATATCATAAGTTTGGACATGATCGTAACTGCCCAATGCTTTAACAGTGACAGGAATATCTAAGGAAATATCCGCCTCAGCAATGTAACGTTCGTAATTGGCATCTACAGTCCGAGAACCTTGAAAACCCATCTCCCGTATTTCGCTGTAGGTGTAAGCTTCCCGCATGACTGCACCAGGAACGGTGAAACCATACATCTTTAAGCCTTGGCGTAATTCACCTTTAGTTGAGTGGGGCGCAATTAGACTGTTATAACGCTCCTTGAGTGCGGGAATTGTCAAGTTGTACTTAACTTGCCAAGTGGAATTTTGCGGATAAGTTGTGGTCAGTCTACCAGCAATACCCAAGCTGGATAGAACTACACTTACTTGTCTGATAAATGACCGATAAACTGAAGTCACTAAATGAGGCGGTCGGTTATTCACACCGCCATCGCTGTCCACTAAACCCGCAAGATAAGCAGCCCGGATATCTACTGAACCTTGCAAAATAAAGCTAGGCACTGTTAGAGGAACATTGGGCTGCTTGATGTAACGATGAAAATACTCAGCTAGGCGAATTGATGAACAGATGGATTTAGCTGTGTTTTCGCCTTTGGTTACGCTGTGAACCGCACTCAAGCCAAATAAAGCTAAAGCAGCATCAATTTTTGATTGAATTCTGCCGGTCACTTCGGAATCTAAGCTGTTCATCGACCACTCAACACGTCCGTAGGGCTTATCGTATTTATTGCGACCAAGAGCCACATAACCATCACCATGAGTCAACCCTATTAGCCAAGCTACTTCCGCAGTTAGTTCGGGAACAACAAAGGTCTTAGCTGTGCGACTTTGGGAAGGTCGAGATTCGGTAAAGTCAGGCGGTAGATGGGTAACTGTACCTGGTAAAACTTGCTTGCTATGGAGTAAGCGATCGCCTGCTACTAAACTGTTAACATATTTCCAAACAATGCCTCCCTGAGTATCTGCTAGCACTGCTTGCCGATGGTTTAAAGTTGCTCTGGGGTAAGTAGCATTGGTTTCAATTTCGTAGACATCTTGGAATCCTTGGTCAAATTTATCCACAACAGCCCGGAATCCCAAGGGCGTTTGCACCAAGTCACCCACTTGTACATCACGAATGGGAACTAAACCTTTGGATGTATGAACCAAAGCATCCTCTGGGAGACAACGCCGAATATTACCAGCGACTATGGTGACAGCAGCTTCGTCAATTAATAGACAGCATTCCACAGAATTTAATTGTCTACCAACAGCTTTATTGAGAATCGCTGCACAACGCTGATATAGTCCAGGTAATTTCACAGGATTCGCCACGCCACCAAAGCCTTTCAAGGTTTCCCCGGCTTGACGGACATCGCTAACATCAACCGTTATTTGGACTTCATCAGTAAATCTTGTATCTGTGGAGAGTTCTAAGATCGTTTGGTAGGATGCCACCCAACCTTCCCGGCTATCTCCGACATAAACCGTAACGCTGTTGCCTTCTATATGGGTTTGTGTATATTCACGACGTAAATCTTTAGTTGTATTACCAACATCTCCCTGTACAATTACATGAAGACGATTACGGATGGGGGGCAGTTGATTAATATACTGCGGTTCTATGACTGCTCCCGTCCCGCAGCCCATCATGGCTAGATTCATCATCAACCCAAAGGCTTTCCAATCCTGGAGATTGGTAGAGGTGCAATTATACGCACCAGAAAAGTTTTTTGGTTTGGTGATCCAATCTGTACCGCCTACCCACAACCAGCGTCCACTGGGTAAAGATTTAAGTTGGCGTTGAGTTTTTTCTAAGGTAGCTGCTTCTTGTGGAGTCAGTTTACCTAATTCCACTAAACCTTGGATAGTGCGATCGCACACTTCATCCCAAGTTTCTCTTAAACCTGCCGTTGTGCGGCGGCTATAAGTTCTAAAAAATACAGGATTAGCTGCTGGCGCGGTTTCGGGAAACCTTGCACCCTGACGTTTGATTTCCAGCTCTCGAACCATATCAAAAGTGTTGTTGCTTGTGAACAGATTACGACTATACGCCAAGTGGATGGAGGATAAAAGCTTGAAAAATTTTCCACTTTACGCTATGCCATGACTGTACAAATTGCCACATATATTTATGGTGTATAATGACTTTTCCTACCCAGAAAGCTTATATACTGAGTTGCAATTATTAGCAGTATTGAAATATAAAAATCATGGGTATGGGGAAAATTTAGCTTGTCCGCGATCGCAATTCAAATACACAATTGGGACTATCAAACAATTAGATTCAACGAAAAGATTGCTAATTGTCCTACTTTGCGCTAAATATTGGTCTGGATAAATTGCAACGAAACTTAATCATGTCACTAGCTCCTTGGCGAAGCGCGATCGCCCATGCACTGCACCGCAACCGTAGCCTTGTTTACGCCCGTTACCTGCAACTAGCAACAGTCAAAGCTAACGGTCGTCCAGCTAATCGTACAGTTGTTTTTCGTGGTTTTTTGGCAGAAAGCAATCAGCTAAAATTTATTAGCGATCGCCGTAGCCATAAAATTGACCAGATACAGCAGAACCCTTGGGCAGAAGCTTGTTGGTATTTTCCTAAAACACGAGAACAATTTCGGCTTGCTGGTAATTTGACTTTGGTGAGCAGTGATGAATCTCAGCCTCATCTCCAACTAGCCAGGATTACTATGTGGCAAGAGTTAAGTGATGCTGCACGCTTACAATTTGCTTGGCCTGATCCCGGCGAACCCAAAGCAGAAAAAGCAGCCTTTGAACCGCCACCACCAGATCCTGATCGACCATTGACTAATTTTTGCCTACTTTTACTAGACCCCATACAAGTAGACCACCTAGAATTACGTGGCGAACCGCAAAATCGCCGTATTTATGATTGTGATGAAAATCAAGCATGGTCTACCCAGGAAGTTAATCCTTAAAGAGTGAGACCAGCATTGAAAATTAAGGATGCACAAGTGCCAAAAGTTCAAGCCAGATTAAATAAATGTATGAACTGCTACACTCGTTTATTCAGCAACTTTTTCCACAATGCCAAATTGACTTAACACTTGTTGAACCTCTTTTAGAGTCAAGAAAAGTTCATCAAGGAGAATTTCTATTTCGAGAAGGTGATATTTGTGATTTCGTGGGGTTGACGTTGAAAGGCTGTTTAAGAACATTCTTCCTTAAAGACGGCAAAGAACTCACACTATTTTTTCACCCTGAACAGCACACGTTGGGCGATTATGAGAGTTTGCGAAGGAGAAGACCTGCTTGTTTTTCCTGTCAGGCGATCGCAGACTCTGAGGTACTCATCGTCAATACACAAGCGATCAAAGTTTTAGAAACGTTACCGGACGGTCAGAAATTACTAAGGCTTGTGGTGGAAGACTTGGCTTTTCAGTTGCGCGATTGCTTACTTTCCCTGTATAGAGATTCGCCTGAGCAGCGTTATGTCAATTTCTTGAAAACCGAGCCAAAACTCTTACAGCGCATTCCACAATATTATCTTGCCTCGCATCTTGGCATTGAGCCAGAATCTCTGAGCCGTTTAAAACGAAGACTTTATCACAAAGAAATCTCTTAACCCAAGTCAATGCAAATTATTAACTTGCACAGTAGAGTCACAAAAAGACACTTTTGTTGCAAAAAAAACTATGTCGCTAGAACAGAATAAGGCAATTGTCCGGAAATTCTATGAAGTATTTGACCAACAAGATGTTGAGCAAGCACGAGAATTAATGTCCCCTGATATTGTGAGCCGAGGGTTGAATGGACTCCCCCTCAAAGGCTTAGATGCGGTGATGCAATATGGAATGATGATGTTTACCGCATTTCCAGATGGTCGCCATACCTTGGAAGAAGTGATTGCAGAAGGCGATAAAGTTGTTACTTGCGGAATCTTCATCGGCACACATCAGGGAGATTTGATGGGTATTCCATCGACGGCTAAACAGGTCAAATTTTCAGTTGTTCACATTGATCGTGTTGTCAACGGTAAGATTGTAGAACATTGGGGACAAGGCGACACTTTTGCCCTCATGCAGCAGTTGGGTATAATTCCGCCATCCAATTCTTCAGAGGGATAAAGGAATACCAAAAAATAAATTATTATCCCAAATTGGCTGTTAGGGACTTGCATCAGTGAGAGAGAACCTATAAATATCGAGAAATTATTCGTAGGTTTAGGAGTTTAGGGATTTGGGTGAAGACAAAAGTGAAGTTTTACCCAATCCCTATTCCCCATTCTAAATCCCTGCTCCATCAAAGAACTGTTGTATTGCTTTATCTCTGAGGCTACATACAGGAGCTGCTTGTAATGCTTCACCGTCTTTAACTACGTAATTTACCAAGACTGGAGTTTTAGTAGTAGATTGTTGACGCTGTAGAGTTTGTATTTGGTCTTCTAATGCTTCAATACGATTAACCAACGCGCGGATGACTTCCGCCTCTGAATCTGGTAAATTACTGTGTTCTAGAGGTGCAACTCGCACTCCTGAACGATAAACGATCCGGCCAGGTATCCCTACAACAGTGCAATCTGAAGGAACATCCCGCAACACAACAGACCCAGCACCAATGCGGACACTATTACCGATGAGAATATTGCCTAATACTTTAGCACCTGCACCGACAACAACATTCTCTCCCAAGGTTGGGTGACGTTTGCCGCTTTCTTTACCCGTTCCTCCCAAGGTGACACCTTGATAAATCAGGGCATAATCACCGATGATAGCTGTCTCACCAATTACTACCCCCATTCCGTGGTCAATAAATACACCCTGTCCGATAGTTGCGCCTGGGTGAATTTCGATGCCAGTCAAAAACCGAGCGATGTGAGAAATCAGACGGGGGATAAAAGGAAGACCAATATTATGCAGCCAGTGAGCCAATCGATGCAAAATCAGGGCTTGTAAACCGGGGTAACAAAACAAGACCTCCAGCAAGTTACGAGCAGCAGGGTCACGTTCAAAGATGATACGAAAATCAGCACGTAGTGTAGAGAGCATTGGGATAGTACCCTCGGAAAGTACAACAAGCTACTTTCCCATCATATCGTTCTAGATGTCCACTCTAATAACGTAAGTTTTGGGCATTGGGCTATTCAATGAGTGGATTTTGGATTGGGTTTTAATCCAAAATCCAAAATTCCCTATTCCCTATTAATGTCACTTGCTCTAAACACAGCGATCGCGTCAGAATAGTAATTAAAATTGCTTAACTTCTCTTCACAATGCCACTAACCCAGCTTAATCAAATTACTACCCCTCAACCGACACCGCCAGACTTGCAGGTGTATGATTATGATTTGGTAATTGTCGGCGGTGGAATTGTCGGCTTAACCCTGGCTTCAGCTTTAAAAGATTCTGGCTTAAACATCCTACTAATTGAGGCTAAAGTCGCGTCTTTAGCAGTCACCAAAGGGCAAGCCTACGCAATTCATATGCTATCGGCGTTAATTTACCAAGGCATTGGCATTTGGGATAAAATCTTGCCTCAAATTGCCAAATATCGCCAAGTCCGCCTGTCTGATGCTGATTATCCTGATGTGGTGGAGTTTGCAACCACCGACATCAGTAAAGACACACCAGAATTAGGTTACGTAGCAGAACACCAAGCACTGCTAGAACCTTTACAGGAGTTTGTCCACAATTGCTCAAATGTGACTTATCTTTGTCCGGCTGAGGTGGTGAATACAAAGTACCAGGCAGATGAGGTAGTCATCAATATTAAAATTGGTGAACAAGTAAAAACCGTTAAGAGCAAATTACTTGTAGCGGCTGATGGATCGCGATCGCCCATTCGCCAAGGGGCTGGAATTAAAACTCACGGCTGGAAGTATTGGCAGTCTTGCATTGTAGCCTTTGTGAAACCAGAAAAAACCCACAATGATACTGCTTACGAAAGATTTTGGACAAGTGGCCCCTTTGCAATTTTACCCTTACCAGGAAATCGTTGCCGCATCGTCTGGACAGCCCCCCATGCAGAAGCCCAAGCCTTGTGTGCTTTAGATGACGAGCAATTTTTACAAGAACTTAGCCGCAGATTTGGACAGCATATGGGCAAATTAGAATTATTAGGCGATCGCTTTGTGTTTCCAGTACAACTCATGCAAAGCGATCGTTATGTCCTTCCGCGTTTGGCTTTGGTGGGTGATGCAGCACACAATTGTCATCCTGTCGGCGGACAAGGGCTAAATTTGGGCATTCGGGATGCAGCAGCCTTAGCGCAAGTTATCCAAACAGCGCATCAAGCAGGTGCAGATATTGGTAATCTTCAGATACTCAAGCAGTATGAACGTTGGCGACAAAAAGAGAATCTGACAATTTTAGGATTTACTGATTTGTTAGATCGGATGTTTTCTAATCAATTCCCGCCAGTGGTGTTTGTACGTCGTTTGGGTTTATGGTGTTTGCAGCGCGTACCTTTGCTGAAAGTCTTTATGCTCAAATTGATGATTGGGTTGAAAGGAAAGACACCAGCACTAGCAAGACGTTCATAAGTGCTGAATGCAATTAATTTTGCGGTCAATATTGTGTATGTATGCTAAGATTTCGCATCAATTTCTGTCACCCACATTGCATCCACAGGTATTGAAAGATACCCACGCTCTTCTAAGAAATTCACAATAGCATTAGCTTGTGGAAACTCTGATTTGAAGCTATCTGCTAGACGTTCAATCAGAGGATTTGCTAGTTGTTCGGCAAATTTACCGCGCAAGCAACGTTCATACCACTGAATTAATTCAGACTCGCACACAATTCCGCGCACGCGCAAGCCCCAACTGATTTGCTGAGTGACAACTTTAATTACTGCTGCGTCAGCATCACGACATACAATTACAATGTTGTCACATTCTACCTGGTCAATAATGGTTTGAGCCAATTTGTTATCAAGTGTCAGGTGTTTAACTTGAATTGCAGGTCCGAAATTAGCCCACATATCCAAACCCCTGTCTGCGGCATTAGTGACACCCACACGATACACATGAGCAGGAAATTCCCAACGTTCTTTTCCTGCTTCCAGACCAAGCAGAACACGCGTTAAATCAGAGAACTCGGCAAGCAATTCCTTGTTTTCAGGGGGAATACTGACTTTTATCGTTGTGCCAAGAGCAACCACGATTGTTTCAAAGAGGCTATAGGTGACAATTTCATAAGCTTTGTCAATGCTGCGTCTAATACCTTTTTGTTTGATGAATTTGTCAAGTAAAACACTTAACTGAAAATCATGTGGGGATGTAGTCTCCACGAAAGCGATAATGCTGGCAATAGTTTTTTGCCGTTCATTAAATCGTAAGTAGATATAACGCTCTACACCGCCTTGAGTTCGCTTGTTTTCAGTGTCAAGAACTGTGAGCAGTTCAGGATACATGGCGGTAATATTCCACACATCATGCTGGTATCTCGCTGAGGATGTGGAAACTTTGCCCAATAAGCACCTTGTCACTTCATCTCGCCAACGAACTGAGGGATTTTGATATGTGCTTGTGTCTTGGATGTTAATATCGCCATTTATTCGTGATCGTCTCAGCACTTCGGCAATTTGAATTGGTTTATAAAGGTCAACCCGTCCCTTGTTGATTATGCTGTCTAATCGTTCTTTGGCATCTTCAACTGTCGGCATATTCACGCTCCACTGGCTGTATATATGCTGGCAGCAGGCTCAAGCATCACATTCAATTCTCTATTTGTATTAGACTTGAGTATTTTGGATTCGGTGACAGTTTTTGTCATTGCATCTAGAACCGAGCGGATAACAGCCGCAACACAAGGAACAGCCACCGCATTCCCAGCTTGCTTTCTCACAGCTTGATAACTACCAACTATCTTGTAGGAATCAGGGAAGCCTTGAAGTCGTAACATTTCGCGTTCTGTCAGTCTTCTTTCACCATTGACTAATAGGTAATTATAGGATGCGCCTGCTCTTAAAGCGCAAGAATAGGGATATGCACTAATATTCCCGCCCTTGTTTTCATGCCAGATAGTCATCTCGCTATACTGCTGCTTCCCCTTTCTTTTTTCTATACGGCTATTCCTGATTTTTTCAGAAGCATAATAGAAATCTGGTACTTCATCTGCCAAAATTTGCAAAAGCGGCTTCATAGGAACACCACCTTCAGGCCAAAGGAAATCAACTGGGTTACGGAAGCCAATAATAAAAATGCGATCGCGCTTCTGTGGCACACCAAAATCCAGCGCGTTAAGAATGCGATAGTCAGTATAGTATCCTAAACTGCTAAGAGTCTCTATGATTCGCCTGAGTGTTTGACCTTGATTGTGTCCCTTTAGCTGTTTGACATTCTCAAGAATAAAGGCTTGAGGCTGTTTCGCTTGCAATATACGGGCGATTTCAAAAAATAGAGTACCCCGTATATCATCAAAACCTTTCATGTCTCCGCATATACTGAAGGGTTGGCACGGAAACCCTGCAAACAAAATATCATGTTCAGGAATTTCTTGAGCATCTATCTTGGTAATGTCGCCTGCGGGTTTTTCTCCGAAGTTAGCTGCGTATGCTTTTTGAGCATCAGGATCTATATCACTTGAAAAAACGCAGACTGGTTCAAAATTTCGCTCTTGACAAACAATTTCTGCTGCAATACGAAACCCGCCAATGCCACAAAATAAGTCTAGAAATTTGAGAGCGGTTTTTTCTTCGATATGCTGCATCTGTTTGGCGTTGACTGGAGGTTGGCAAATGATTATCTGATAATTATCGTTTATACATCAACTGTTGATGGAATTAGTTTATGGCAGTGGTTGGACGTTTCGTTTGGTTAGTGAAGAACTTTGTTAACCTTTATAGCTTTGAGCAACGATGCTCCGCCCTAACCTAGGCTATAGTATCTGATCAACGTTCGGCGAGCGCCATTACTAAGCAACTAAAAATAAAAACAACGCTAACATCGATAGATTGATATATTTTTCCGAAAATTAAAAATCTCTAGTGAAGAGGTGATTACACTCATGGCAAGGAATGCTAGAGTTTCAAGAAATTCATTGGCACTTCTCAGCGAGTATCCATGCTGAAGAAACTACAACAAAAACCAATTCCTTTAATCGCTGGCGCAGCACTGTTTGCCTTTTCTGCTGGGGCGATGGTATCAGCACCGCAGATTGGCAAATCTTTGGGGCAATGGCTCAATCTGTCGTCAAATCAGACAGAGCAGCTATCTGATGCCAGCAAGGCTAACTCATCTGTGTTCCCACTAATATCACAATCTGTACCAGAACGATCAGCAAAGTTAGCAGAAATCTCACAAAATGGTCGTTCACCAGACAGAGAACGGGCGCGTTACCTATTGGCGAGTGATTATATAGATACCAAACAAGGACAAAAAGCTCTAGAACTGCTAACAGGTCTAGAGAAAGATTATCCTGTCCTCGCGCCTTATATCTTGCTCAAACAAGCCCAAGCCCAGGATCTGTTAAATCAAGATGGTAAGGCTTCCGATTTAAGGCAACAGGTACTAAAACAATATCCCCAGGAAGCGGCGGTAGTCAAAGCCAAGTATCTGATTGCTCAACCAAAGCTACATGATTCAGCGATCGCTCAATTTCCTTCTAATCCTCTCACCTGGGAAATTATCAGGAAGCGTCTGCAAGAGAATCCCAATCAGCCCCCATTGCAGTTAATTTTGGCTAAATATGCCTATAACCAGCCGGGGATAGTGGGGGTATTAGATCAGCTAGTCAAACAGCCGAATCTCAAAGCAGCAGACTGGGAAACCATTGGCACAGCTTACTGGGACAACAATCAATTTACCAAAGCGGCTACTGCTTATGCCAACGCCCCTAAAACTGCCCGTAACCTCTACCGGACGGCGCGGGGATTGCAAGTAGGCGGCAAAGATAGAGAAAAGGCGATCGCCACTTATAATCAACTAGCAGAGCAATTCCCAGAAGCCAGAGAAACAGGTACGGGTCTATTGCGTCTGGCAGAGATGGCTAATCCGAGAAAGAACGCTCTACCCTATCTTGACCGAGTAATTGTTAAATTCCCAGAGCAAGCTAGTCAAGCCGTAGTTAAAAAAGCGGAAATTTTTCAAGCTCTTAACGACAATAAATCAGCCCAACAAACTTGGCAACAACTCATAACTCAGTACAGTAAGTCTGAGGAAGCGGCAGAATATCGTTGGAAGATTGCCCAAGAAAAAGCCAAAGCTAGAGATTATGCCACAGCTTGGAAATGGGCTACACCAATTGTCACCGAAAACCCAAACAGTATTTTAGCTCCCAGAGCCGGTTTTTGGGTGGGTAAATGGGCAAATAACCTAGGCAAAGAACAAGAAGCAAAAACAGCTTATGAGTATGTAATTAGCAACTTTCCTTACTCTTACTATGCCTGGCGATCGGCGAATATGTTGGGGTTGAATGTGGGTGACTTTAAAAACGTCCGCCAACTCAAACCCGAAGTAGTTCCCCATCAGCGTCCTATCCCGCCTGCTGGTTCGGACAGCTTTAAAGAATTGTATCTGTTGGGACAAGACCGAGACGCGTGGTTGCAATGGGAAACAGAATATCTCAATAAACAGCAGCCTACAATCCCAGAGCAATTTACAGAAGGCTTAATGCGCCTGGCACGGGGTGAAAATCTCTCAGGTATTAACCTCATATCCAAATTAGAAGATCGGGAAACGCCAGAAGAACAAGCCCAATATCAGGAATTTAGCAAACAGATTACCTACTGGCAAGCTCGTTATCCCTTTCCCTACCTGCGGGAAATTGAGAAATGGTCATCTGATCGTCAACTTAATCCTTTACTGGTGACAGCCTTGATGCGGCAGGAGTCACGATTTGAGCCGAAAATTAAATCTGTGGCTGGTGCGACTGGCTTAATGCAGGTGATGCCAGAAACTGGTAAATGGATAGTTTCTAAAATTAAGCTAGATAACAAGACCATTGATTTAGAAAATCCCAACGACAATATCATGCTGGGAACATGGTATTTAGATCATACCCATGAGCAATATAACAATAATTCCATGTTAGCGATCGCTAGTTACAATGCTGGCCCTGGCAATGTTTCCCGATGGTTGCAAACTATACCAAACCAAGATCCAGATGAGTTTGTGGAAGCCATTCCTTTTGGTGAAACCAAAAATTACGTCCGGCAAGTATTTGGTAATTATTGGAATTATCTGCGACTGTATAATCCGGAGATTTCCAACTTAGTGGCTAAATATTCAACCCAGCATCCCAGGCTACCGACGGCTGGGGAGTAGGGATTTTAGATTTTGCGGAAAGTTCTGTAGGCGGGTTTCCCAACCTAGGAACGCCACTTGCTACAAGCCGGGAAACCCGTCCAACGCAGTGGCTCAACTTTTCAAGACGGATTTTGGATTTTAGATTGAACTTAATCCAAAATCATAAATCCAAAGTTTCTGAGTAATTATGTTTGATGGTTTTGTAGGGTGGGCAATATGTTGGACATTACCATTCCCTACTAACCTGTCACCTGTCACCTGTCACCTTTTTAACAGCTACAAAACTGAACGGATATTAGCTCGATAAGCAGCAGTGTCTAATCCGTCACGTCCATTACTAGGTTGACGATTGATGGCATTTTGCAAAGTATTAATGCGATCACTAGTTGCTGGGTGAGTGCTTAAAACTGCTGGTACAGAACTGCTATTTTTCAGCAATTTTCTCATAAAGCTCACCATACCTGATTGAGCATAGCCAGCCCGTGTTAAGGCTCTTAAGCCACGCCTGTCAGCATCAAATTCATCTTGACGACTGCGGGGACGGTTAAGTGCTAGTTCTACACCAATTCCCACGGCGTTATTGCGATCTAAACCCGCAGCTGTAGCCACACCACTAGCTAGTGCTTTTTGCTGCATTTGTTTGACTAAATGTTTACCACCAATATGACCCCATTCATGGGCCATAACACTAGCTAGTTCCGCTTCATTGTCTGCGGCTTTCAATAAACCTGTGTTGACATAAATAAAACCCCCCGCAGTTGCAAAGGCATTGATAGAATTATCTTCAACTACCTGGAATGTTGCGGGAAGATTAGGGCGATCGCTATTTGCTACTATGCGCCTACCAATTTGTTCTACATAGCGGTTAATTTCAGAATTACGATTGAGTTTAATTCCGCTACGTAATTCCTGATTCATTTGTGCGCCTAGTTCTACTTCCTGGCGATCGGATATATTTGAGAGCTGAAGCACTTGCGCTCCCCGGAATAACAGTGGCAATAAATCTATAGCCCTTCCAGGTAAAGGTGTACTTAGACACAGACTCACAGCGACCACCACCGAAATTAACGGATAAAACCAGCGTCGCCGCCGTATATGATAATTTGCTACCAAGCCTTTCCTGTTAGTCATAATTCAGTTAGAAGATATTTTCGGGACACATCTAGTATTTAGGACGTACAGACGCCTTTCTAAGTTGCATTATTGACTCAGGGAATAGGGGCAAATCAAGTCCAAAATCAAAAGTCAAAATTAAATAACTCTTGAGGACTGGGGAGAAGGGACAATGTATTCTTAATTCCCAATCCCTAATCCCCAATCCCCTTGTAATCAAACTTGTTGCTAAAATCAATTACTTGAATCTGTTCTGGAAAAATTTCTTATGGCTATTTTAGATTCCAAAGGTCGCTTGTTCGGCAAAATCAATATACTTGACTTAGTTGCTGGTTTAGTTATTCTGTTAGTGATATTCGGGATTTTCGTATTTCCGGGTACTAGTGGTTCTGTAGCTCAAATTGGGGCTAAAAAAACGCCTATAGAGGTAGATTTAGTAGTGCGTGGCTTGAATGTGCGCGATCCTCAGCAGTTATCTGAGCAAGGTTTTAAAACAGGCGGCAAAACTAAAGTCATTATTCGCAATCAGCCTTACGGTGAGATTGGGATTAAATCTGTGCAAGTGCTGCCTAGAACTTTAACAGTTGGTCAACCAGATGGTTCGGTCAAAGAACTACCAGACCCCAGAACCAATAATTTTAGTACAGATATGCTCTTGACTTTACAAGATCAAGCAGAAGTTACCAAAGATGGCCCCGTTTTAGGTAACAGCAAGGTAAAAATTGGTATGCCTTTTGAGTTAGAAGGCTTTAATTACAACTTTAATGCCTCTGTGATCGATGTCAGATTACAGAAGTGATTGACTAGGGACTGAGAACTGGTTACAGAGTTGAAATTTGTTGAGTGTGGCTGCTACGATCGCTGATAACTCCATCCGGTTCAGATAAGTCTAAAACCCTGACTTAGAGACGCGATCAATCGCGTCTGACCAGACTAATTTGACGGTTGAGGGATAAATCAAGTAATCGAAATTCCAGCAACTTTGTCTTCATTAACAGCCATCCGTATGACAAACTCATCTCCCGCATCAGCAAAACTTAGTTTCCACAAATAGGTTTGATATTCCCGTTGTTTAAGTTGCCCAAAGTAAGTAATTGTATAACCCTCAGACATCCGTGGAGAAAGTTGGGAACTAACCGAGTCAAACATTTCCTTGGTAATACCCGCTTTGTAGTCTGCATTACCAACTCTTAGAAAAAGCTCATAATTTCCCGTAGCGATCGCATCTAAAATAATCTGCAAACAATCAATTACATTTTGCGGAGGATTGGTTTGAGTTACCATGACAATCTCCAATCAGTAGATGATACCGATATTATTCCACCATCTGGGGTTTCCCCCAAATAATGCGTTCTTGTTTGTAAATAGCAATTCCTGGTTTAGCACCTTTGGGTTTATAGACGTGTTTTGGTTCAGTGTAAACGACTGGTACTTGGTCACTCTGACGGGCGCGGCTGTAATACGCTGCGAGGTTGGCGACAAATTGTAAGTCTGTGGTTTCTGCTACAGTACCGGGTTCTAAACGCAATAAGACATGGCTACCAGGAATTTCTTGAGCATGAAACCACAAGTCATAATCTCCGGCTACCCGAAAGGTTAATTGGTCATTTTGGCGATTGTTACGACCAATTAAAACTTGAAAGCCGTTAGGTGTAGAGTAGTTACGAAAGTTGGTACTAGCAGTTTCATTACTACTGCGACGGTAATCTAATTCTTCTAGATATTTTTGTCCAATTAATTCGTCACGGATTTCTTCTAAGGCTTGTAAATCTTCTGTTGTTTGGTAGGTATCTATCTGAGTAATTGCTGCTTCTACTTGTTCTAAATAATCAATTTCTGCTTGTACCTCTTTGAGTAATGGTTCTACAGCTATGCGGGCGCGTTTGAGTTTTTGGTGCTGTTTATAGAGGTTTTGGGCGTTCTGCACCGCGTTTTTATCTGGCTGGAGGGCGATCGCCACAGGTTCACCAGTTTCAAAGTCATTCAGGGTAATATTTTTCATCCCCGGTTGCCATTCGTACAAGTGCGCCATCAATAAATCGGCTTTTTGGCGATAGTCATCGGCGTTGTCTGATTGTCGCAGGCGATCGCTAAATGTCTGGGCTTTATTCCGTAATTTGGTCAGAATGTTCATCAATTTCTGACTTAGTTGATGGCGTAACTGAGCAAATAGCTGTTGATTGAGTTGTCCTGTGTAATATTCACTAATTAATGTCTGAATATCTTTAGCTGGTGCAATTCCACCCCAACCCATCACTGTGTAACCGTTGGGAGTCCAAGCTGGCTGAAAGTTGCCATTTTCTAAAGTTTGCAGCCATACTTGCCAGTTGTGCCATAATCTTTGCCAATCATCTGGTGTTAGGTCATCAGTGCTAGTTTCCGGTGCTATATTCGCCGCCAGCAACATAGACTCAACCAATGCTGCACTCAAGCCTCGATAACTTTTGAGTAACTGCTTTTTAATCGCGCCTGGGACTAAGCTAATCCTTTCTTGCCAACGGACTGGAGATTCACTCAAACTAGGTGCTGGGCCAGTCAGTTGTGGTGGTGTTTCATAAGGTTGTCCCGTTTGGATGGGACGGACACTAGACTGCTGCTGACTGACTTGATGGGCGGCGGTAATAATGAGATTATTGGCTTCGGTGAGGATGGCATTGCTATATTTGCCCATAATCTCTGCATAGAGATGATATAGTGCCTCTTCTCCCGGACGACGGGCAAATTGTAAATCAATCACCCGTTCCCAAGGTGCGATCGCCTCAATTCCTACCAAGGCTAATCCACCCAACTGATGTATCAATTGTTGGCTAAAAGTAAAGGTATCTGGTGTGCGTGGTGGCGGGTTGCCAATGCAAATGTGTGTAGCTTGAGGATGCCAACAAACTTCTAGCCATCCTTTAGTTTTCAGGGTACGTAAAGCTATGGCAATAGTATAGCGATCGCGCTGATACACTTGCTCTAAACGTGATGGTAGCCAGTGCGTGCGGAGTTCGCTACAAGCGGCTTTCAGGGTCGTAAAGTCAACTGGTTGCACAACAAATAATCGTCCGCCTTGGGACTGCTAAGGTCGATGCTCAGTATATGCTATATCTTTTTCAGGGACACCCATCCCACAAGAATATTAAAAGGTTGAGTTGTGCAGATTTGGTATTAATGACAAAGTTCGTAGTTAGGACTAAAGTCCTGATTCTCTCTGATTCTGAGCTAGCGATCGCTTACGAAGATAGATAATATGTAGATAGAAAGCTCCGATAGAGCGAACAAATATCTTATGTCAGCAAAAGACAAATTTCATGAGACTTTTTTTAAGCTGCCATTTCCTCAGATGATAACTCAACAATATCAATTAATCCTGCTAATTTATGATATTGAGAATGAGGTAATTATCAGATGGATACATTAGACTGGTACGAACCAAAGCTTAGTTACAGAAATACGTTAATAACAAATATTCTCAGATTCCTGAAGAGTAAAGGTTTCAGAGAAACCTAAAGGAAAATTGACTATCGAATGCGATGAGGCTTGGTCATTCGTAGCTACTAAAAATAATAAGAAATGAATTTGGTTAGCTTTGGATAAAAAGACTAGAGAAATAGTTGGAGTCTACATAGGTGATGCCTACGGCGGCAAGCTACGCAGTGAAGATGGAGCTAGAGGATTATGGAATTCTCTACCACCAGTTTATCGTCAATGTGCTGTTTGTTATACAGATTTTTGGGCAGCTTATGCACAAGTTATTCCTCACAAACGTCATCAGGCAGTAGGGAAACAAAGTGGCAAGACTAACCATATTGAACGCTTTAACTCTTGCATTGCGTCAAAGAATTGCTCGTTTGGTTAGAAAGACTTTATCCTTTTCTAAAAAGTTAAATAACCACATTGGTTCTATCTGGTATTTTATTCATCATTATAATTCTTGTTGTAGTGTCTAAATTTATTTTCACTACATATTTACCACTACCAATATTTTAATTTTAGAATATCGCTTGTAAATTTGCTTCACTTATTAAAACTTAAAAATAAATTAGCATTTACTCAAAAGACATCATATTTTTCGGATATGTTAATTTAGCTCTCGAATGCATATAGTCTAAAGCTTGAGACTAAATTGTCAAGAGCAAAATAAGTAAAGTTTATTTACATCAACTACCAGACTAATATATAAATGCTAATCTATTAATTGAAGCTACAAAGCTTCCCTGGCAGATGTAACAGCTAGAGTGTAGTTAGTATAAGAGGTAAAAACGCTGTTTAATATCATATCTGTCTCGATCAAAACCAACAACACCCAACGCGAAAGTTAATATTTCCTCAAATATCCGAAAATGGGGGCGCTGTAATGGCTTTTCATTGCTTGATCTGAAGTCGTGAAACTGATTACATCCCTAGTTAAAATGAACAAGGAGAGGAAATGGTTATAACTAGTAGATGTTTGGGTGTTGTTGTTATAATTTGTAATTCCTAATGGCCAATGGCTTCGTGTAGGTAAGGCTTGCGCCTAAGTAATTAATTAAGAGATTTAGAATATCTTTAGCGTCAGCTTTTCCCTACGTTAGCAATGAAGTGATAAGGGTAGAGAGAATTTTTTTGACAGATGCTCGACTCCGTGTAAAATTATACGCAATGAAATAAACACAGACAGTTAAGATAGTTTCTTATGTCCATTATTGCGCTCAGAGCATGGTATCTCCAGGATTATGAGCCGATTTCAGAACTGGAAAAGCGTCCGCCAGACATTCGCCTCAGTAAAAAAAGCCTGCTGAGATCGGCGTTGCGTGCAGATTTTTTAGAAGATAGTGACGAAGTTAAAAAATCTACTTGGTTTAACCGCTATCTAGAGGGAGAAAACATAGAATTTTATGTTGAAGGTAGTGGTGGCTATTGTGTCGCTAACATTGACTTGATTAGCCATGAAATTTATTTTACCAAGCAGACGCTATTAGCGCAGTTAGAACCAACAATTTTTTTCTCCTATCAAATTGAGTATGCCGCAGCCAGTGATGCGCTGAAAGAGGGATTGCGGAAAAGTTTAGAAACTTTAAACTTGCGATCGCGCCTCCCCTTGACACTGGTAGAATCATACCGTCCTAGGAATGCACCAATCCGACTCAACCGCACAGTGATGCGAAAAATCCGGAGAAGTTTGTTGTTTATTGCTGACACTACACCAATTGCTAGCATGGATGGTGAAGAAACTCAGCAATTAATTCCTAGTTCTAATGTGTGCGTAGAAGTTGGTTATGCGATTCAAAGCAAGCGTTCTGAACAAATCTTGCTAGCACAGATGCAACGATCAGATATGGAAGGACAATTTCCTTTTGATTTACCTACCCAGCAAATTGTACAATTTCAAGATATTGACGAACTAAATACAATCCTTACCAAGTCAATGGAAACTCAACTGGCAAGATTTAAGTTGTTTTTTTGAATAATTGCACAGGTTTATTTTGCAGTTCAGTCGCAATTAGTTTTACCCGTTCTACTACATCAATCATGTATTTATAATCGGGTATTTGTCCATTAGGGACATAGCCAACTTCTTGCGCTAAAACACCAGGAAACTCACTCATGACTTTGCGGATATATTCCTGGCGATTACGTTCTACAGTGGGGCTAATTAAAACTACCCCTGGAGGGACGTAGTGAGGATCTGTGTAGAGGACACGCAAATCAGTTTGGCTGATTGGGGAACTGTAGAGATTCAATTCTGCCATTGAAATCGCACCAGCCACCGCTTTCCCTTCCACTACCCACTCTAGAAGCGTTTTAGGAGTGGGTGCAAACATGATTTCTGCTAGTGTTAAGCCGTAAAGATTATAAAGCGGTAAATAATATCCTGTAGCTGAACCTGGTTGACCTAAAGCTACTGTTTTACCCTGTAACTGCTTTAAATCGTTGATGGGGTTATCTTTACGAACCACGAATATTGAGCGTAAATTACTCACACCCACCAAAGGAAAAATCGGTACATATTGAGAGCGTGCGATCGCCACTGCGGCTAACCCTGGAGGTGCAAACACCAAAGACCAAGCTTGAGCCTCTAAACGCTCAATCGCTTTATTTTCATTAAAAGTAGGCTCTAATTGAATACTCGCTTTGGTTTTCTCTGCTAAGTAACGATTGAATTTTGCATATTGGTTAATTATTTCTGCTCCTCCATCATAATCAATCACACCAATGGTTAACTTACCTTGAGAAGTTGGTGCTGACGAGCATCTAGCAACTGTAAACCCTAGTAAATTTAAAAGAAATAAACGCCGTGAAAATCTCCACACCATCACTATTTATGTTTAAATAATTTGTTGTTAGAACCGCTTAGAGATTAAGCCTGGTTAAAATCATACCTAAGTTATGAACCAGAAAAAATTTAACATTTGTTTACTTGAGTTAGTTATATTATGACCGACAACCTGATAAAATATGTTATTCTTCTAGAGATTTTATGTTTAAATTGACATAATAAAAACAACTTCTATAAAAAAGACAAAATAAGATAAAAACCTCTATCTGTATAATTCCTGATTGATTTAAAATATCAAATTTAAGCCTAATTAATTATAAATCATGTTAAATAACTTAAAAATAGGTACTAAATTTAACTTACTTTTAATATTAGTTTTCATAGCCAGCATTTGCCTCAGTGGTGCTATCTTATCTAGCGTGTTACAACGAAGAGCGCAAAATGAAGTCAGTTCCCAAGCACTGATTTTAATGAAAACCATGAATTCCGTAAGAACTTATACACAAAATAGAATAAATCCTTTATTAGCTCCTCAGCTAGAAACAGCAACAGCATTTATCCCAGAAACAGTACCAGCTTTTTCTGCCACAGAAGTCTTTGAAAATTTTCGCCAAACTGAAGGAAATGAAAATTTTCTCTATAAAGAAGCCACACTTAATCCTACCAACTTGAGAGATAAAGCCGATAGTTTTGAAACTCAACTTGTAGAGCGTTTTCGTAGAGAATCCAAGATTAAAGAAATTGTCGGCTTTCGCTCATTACCTGAAGGCGATGTATTTTATATTGCGCGTCCCCTAGCAATTACACAACAGACTTGTTTGCGATGTCATTCCACACCAGAACTAGCTCCTAAAAGCCAGTTGACAACCTATGGAACAAAAAATGGTTTTGGATGGAAACTGAATGAAATTGTTGCGGCTCAAATAATTTCTGTCCCCTCCAAAGAAATCTTTAATTATGCCCAAAGTAGTTGGTCGTTGATTATGGGATTGTTAATTGCTATTTTTACTGTGGTGCTGCTTTTAATTAATTTTTTAATCAAAAAAACTGTTATTCAGAGAATTAAAAATATAGAAAGAATTGCTCAAAAAGTTAGCACTGGCGATATGAGTGCTGATTTTGATGAAGGCTCAAAAGATGAAATTGGTGGTTTAGCAGCAGCATTTAATCGCATGAAATCTAGTTTAAAAATAGCGATGGATATGCTTAATCAACAAGGATAGTCAATATAGCTTCTAGTCAATTTGGTTTCTCAAAAATCTAACATGAGTCCTATAAGTATAATTGCTCATTTTGTTGCGTCTCTACATGAAAGTTTTAGGTTTATCTGAACCATATTAGGGTACAAGAGTGTAGAGGAAGAAACATCAATGATAGACTTGATATTTGATTGGAAATCGAATAACGTAGACAATCAGTTATCTTGTTTGAGGTAGTTCATGAACAAAAAGCTAATACTGAATCTGTTTGCCAGTTCCTCAATTTTTACGTCGTTGATATCTACGCTGGGTGTAATCAATCCCGCTCATGCCAGTGATAACATTACCCAGCGACTAATACACACTAATGACAATCAGACCTGTATCACTAATCCTCATGGTATGAAAGATTTTGTGTGTATTAAGGATTCCGAGAGAGATTCAAAGGCTGCTCCACCTAAGTCGATGGTAGTATCAGCACAACCATCTGATAGTACAGTTACAGTCCTTGATTTTACTGAGGAAGAAAGTGATGCTGCAATTAGGATATTTGAGTGTGACTGTCCATTTTGCATCAACTCTTTGCGACAGTTACGTGGTACTGGTAGCTTAGTTTACTAAACTCTAAAAGTGCTAGTTGACATGAGTTTCATTTCGGTTTACGTATTTCGATTCTTGTTGTATTAGTAGCATTATTGTAACCAAATACTACCTTTTAACAGACAATTCGCTCGATTCCTCAGTCTTTTCCACGATTATTTAATCTAATTTTCTCTCAGTTTCAGTATTACCTAGAGAACTCCACAAAATAGTGAAGACAAAAACACATTCATCAGCTTTTTGACTTACCCTCCGGGTTAGCCGCTTGTGCATCTATCACTTTTGACTTCTCCGTGGCGGTATTCGCCTCTACTTTCCAGACAGTAACCGTTGCTGGAATTGTAAAGCTTTTTGAGGGTCTGGAATACTAGCCGCTAAAATTTTCACGAACTCTGTCCGAGAAATGGACACAGCCGCTAATTTAAGAGCTTTCTGCACTAGAAAAACACCCATTGGGCCAATTAAATCCACCAATTCGCGCTCACATTCACGTACAAAACTTTCACTAATTGTTGAGTTGATGGTGGGAGGCGTAATGCTTGGCGATGTCTGAGAGGAATTTTCTGGCTGAGGACTAGTAGATTCTTCTAATAACAGCGACATTGCCTTTTGCCGAAAATTAGCGCGTTGATTTTCTGTGAGGTGTAGAGACAAATTATCTATGAGTTCTTGGTAACTGGGTGCTGATGCTGCCAGCCTTAATAATGTCTTAGCTACAGGGCCAACTAATTCTAGCAGCAACTTTTCCAGGCGATCGCTCTTTTCTGCCGACAACATAGAACCAGTTTGATTACTAACTGCCTGTTGTTGAGATGATGTATTTGGGATCTGTAATGTCAAAATTGATGGTGTCTGAGTTAATTGAGTTTCCGCTTCCGGATGAAAATTCTGTTGAAGAGCTTCTAAAACCTCTATTGCGGACTGATAACGTTGTTTGAAGTTGTTTAGCACCATCTTTGATATCACAGATGCTAAAGTAGGACTCACTATTGCCCGATATTGCCAGAGAATTTCTCCTGTGTGGGGGTCTTCTTCAAATTCCCTGGGATGTAGTCCTGTGAGTGCTTGGATACAAATTACACCCAAAGAATAAATATCACTGTTGGAGTGCGGTTTTCCTCGCCCCTGTTCTATAGACATATATCCTGGTGTACCAATAGCCACAGTCATCTCTGTTTGTCCAGGGGTGGTAATCATTTGCGTGTGGACTTGTTTAACCGCGCCAAAATCAATCAGCACCAATTTACTATCATGAAAACGTCTGATGATATTTTCTGGCTTAATATCTCGATGGATGACGTTGTAACTATGAATAAATGTGAGGATATTTAATATCTGCTGCAACAGGAAGATAACTTTGTCCTCCGTCCATCTTTGACCGGATGTGATTTCAGCTTTGAGAGAATTTCCCTCAATATACTCTTGCACCAAAAAGAACTCTTGCTTTTCTTCAAAATATGCTAAAAGCCGAGGAATTTGCTCATGATGACCGAGTTTTTCCAGAGTTTCTGCTTCACTGGTGAATAACCTTCTGGCAGTTTCCAGAAATTCGGGGTTATGAGTGACAGGACGAAAGTGCTTGACAACACATCTAGGATAGCCTGGACGCTGGGTGTCTAGCGCAATATAAGTTTGACCGAATCCTCCTCCCCCTAAGATTTGGAGGACTTGATAACGACTAGCTAGTAAGTTTCCTAACATTTTATGACTTGTCTAAGTCCTCACTCTCATATTGACATAATCACCAATGTACGGAGAAATTATTCAGAAAACCTATACTGCTGCAATACTTTACGGTCAAAAATGCTTGGGAACTGATGAAAGCATTGAGCGTCTAGAGGGAAAGTAAAAGTGAAGAGTGAGTGATTAAGCTGCTCTTGCTCCCGTATGCTTACCCTTTTCATTCTGGCGTATCTTGGTTAACAATAGGTTGAACATTTTTCATAAAGATTCAATCTTATGCCTAGAACCCCAAATGAATACGCCGTCTACCTCTTACTAGAAAGTGGTCATCGAGAAGAAGTCAGGTTTCCTACTATCCAAGAATTTCAAAAGTGGTATAGTGGCGAACTTGTACCCAAATCTGCTTCTAGTGATTTCATTAGCGTACCAATCAAAAATATTCAAGGGGAGTATATGGTCTTGCGTCCATCCCGGATTGTGGCAATTCGGGTAGAACCTGTGTTTAGTTCTAGTGTTGAAAGATTTAACTAATGATGAGAAAAACCCTTGCTTTGCTTTCCTTGAGTCTGGGAATTGCCTTTATAAACCCAATTGCTGTTGCTCAGGTAATTATTAATGTACCGCCACCCAATTCCTCTACTTCTGAGTTACAACCACCAGTCAAGCCAAGCACTCCTGAGATTGAGCAACCCCTCAAATTAGTACAGGTCGGTAATTGTACTGCCCAAAATACTTGCTTGGGTTGGGATGAGCAAATTTTGGGTAGCAGGGGTAAACCAGGCGACCGCCAAGCACTTTTAGCATCAATTGATCACAGCCTCCGTTATCTAAACACGAATACGGCACAACGTATATATCAAAATTATCCCGTCCAGGGGATTACCCTAGATCGGGTGCGTCGAAGTTTGCTCCGGTTTCGTCAATTAGTCGTTAATTCCAAATCTACAGCCCAACTACAAGCCGCAGTCCAGCGAGAGTTTGCTTTTTACCAGTCTGTAGGCAACGATGGCCAAGGTAGTGTCAAGTTTACCTCCTACTACCAGCCTGTTTATAATGCCAGCAGAGTTAGGACTTCAGCATATAAGTATCCCCTTTATCGACTACCGCCTAATTTTGACAAATGGCCGACACCCCACCCCACACGCCTGCAATTGGAAGGTAAAAATGGGTTACTGGGAAATAAAAGCAAGTTGCGCGGTTTAGAATTGCTCTGGTTTCGCGATCGCCTCGATGCCTACATGATACATATTCAAGGTTCTGCTCAAATTCAGTTAGCTGATGGTACAAGAACTTCTATCGGCTATGCAGGCGCAACCGATTATCCTTGGACGAGTATCGGGGGAGAATTAGCCAAAGATGGTAAATTGCCATTATCAGGCTTGACAATGCCCAAAATGATCAGCTTTTTCAAAGCACAACCCCAGGAATTAAATAACTATCTACCGCGTTGGGAAAGGTTTGTTTTCTTCCAGGAAGCGAAGGGTAGACCAGCTACAGGCAGTATAAATGTCCCAGTAACTGCCGAACGTTCCATTGCTACAGACAAATCTTTAATGCCTCCAGGCGCACTAGCATTAGTTCAGACTTCGCTACCTTATCCGGCTACTGGTGGCAAGCTAGAGTATCGTCGAGTTAGTCGTTTTGTACTGGATCAAGATACAGGTAGTGCCATCAAAGGCCCAGGCAGAGTAGATTATTTTATGGGAACTGGTAAACTAGCAGGCGATCGCGCCGGTGTTACAGGCGGCAATGGATCACTATATTATTTACTCCTGAAATAATTGAGCAATTCAATGAGTGGATTTTAGATTTTGGATTGGGTTTCCATCTAAAATCCAAAATCTAAAACTCCCAGTCCCCAGTCCCCAATCCCTAATATGGCGGATAACCAAAATCATCTTCATCAGGATAAACATAAGAACTAGAAACCGCAGCCACTGCCATTTTTGGTGTTTCTGTTCTCACGGGTTCTTTTGCAAAATCTTTGTGATCTTCAAAGGCTTTACAAATAATTGCTGATTCTGGTGAATCTGAAGCAATCAAGTAATTAGTTAAAGTTCCCACTGTAGGATGTTCATAATCGACAGTGGAAGCTACTAAAACAGTATTTGGTTCAATTCCTCTTTCTTCACAGTCAATAATGGGACAAAAGATGCCGTGAGCATGGAATAGAGAACCTTTTGGCGTAATTGGCTGCTTACGGAATAAAGCATAAGCTCTTTCTAATTCCGCCACAAAACCGCTAACTACTTTACCCTGTTGAAAATCACAATAAGTTTTACTAAAACTTGCTCCTGCTACCCCGTTAAGAGTTAATTGCAGTGGAGATTCATGTAAGAAGTTTTTATTTTCACCTACTAAGAAAATCAGGTAACGAGTGAAGGTTTTAAATTTTAATTTATCTGCTAAAAACGCGTCATAATTATCTTTTAGTGTCCCCAGTTTTATGCCAGTCTCCCTATCTTTAACCGACAAAGGCCCCCGACGCACTATGACTATGCGGGGAGTCGCCGTCATAAAAACTGTTTCTACCCCAGAACTAAATTCGTGTTCTACTTGCTGCCAATTATCATCAGGCTGAAAACCCACAGCCTGGGCGTTATCCAGTTTAATAGCTAAACCGTGGGATTGTACTCCATCAGCACCATACCGAGGATTTATCATCTGACACCAGGGGATGACTTGAGAAGGCGGTGCGTTGAATTTTTCATCCTCAAAGTCGAACTTAGCAGATGCTTTCATCGTTTTAGGCACGGTGGTACTTTACTATACAAGTTTATCAATAAGTTGCTGATGAGCAAACAGGCGTACTGTTTTTCCAGATTAAAGCAGAATCAATCTTTGTTGCAATCCCTGTTTCCTTTTTTAACAACTCATCACCAGTGTGGGGTTGAGGGAATGGTGATTTTTCATGATTTTACGGGAAGCGATCGCAAAACGGCTAGCTGAAGTTCAATTTAGGGTAAAGTGTAATTTTCTTATCTCCACTACCAGCAGCTAATTTCTGACCATCGGGACTGAAAGCCACGGTATAAACTGCATCGTCAGTACCTTGATAGGTACAAATTTCTGTCCCAGTGGCTACCTGCCATAACTTCACCGTCTTATCTTTACTACCACTAGCTAATATTTTGCCATTTGGATGAAAAACTACAGAACAAACATCATTTTTATGGCCTGTTAATATACGAATTGCTTCACCAGTATTCATATCCCATAACTTAATTTTTTTATTTTGGCTACCACTAGCTAGAATTTTCCCATCGGGGCTGAAAGTTAGAGAATTAATATTGGCAAACCAATCATCATCTGTATTAATAGTTTGGACTTTTTTTTGATTTAAATACCAAAGTTTAATATTTTTATCTTTACTACCACTAGCTAGAATTTTCCCATTTGGACTAAATACAACACATAATACATCATCAGAAAATCCCTGGAATGAATTTATATAAGAATCTGATTTAATTTTTTAAATAATCTTGGAGGACTAAAGTCCTCACTACAAATTCATCAAAATTTAATGGGATGAATCACTATCTGACAAAGTTTGACGGATTGTCTTTTGACAAATTAGCAAATCTCACTTAAATTTCCCCATAAAATTAAGTAGCCTCGCAAGAAGCAGAGAGCAGGGAGAAAAGGGGAAAACCCCCTGCCTCAATTCCTCTTATCCCCATGCCTAAAACCCAATGCCCATTCACTAATAACTAATGACTATTAACTCAGCACTCTCCTTGAGTACCCATTACCACATATGCTAGATTTATCACTCATTACTATTCTGGGTTTTCTGGGTAGCTTTGGGCATTGCTTCGGGATGTGCGGGCCGCTAACGGTGGCGTTTTCCCTGTCTAGCCACCAGTCAAATTCACAGAAAACCTCTTCAGCAGGGGTATTAACTTTAGAAAAATCCTCTAATACTTGGCAGCAACAATTAACATTCCATGTCTTATTAAATCTAGGACGAATGTTAAGTTACGCCTTAGTTGGTGCTGGGATTGGGGCTTTAGGTTCGGTACTTTTACAAGGTGGACAGTTGGCGGGTGTAGGTAGTGACTTCCGTCGTGTAATGGCAATCATTACTGGTGTGATGCTGATTTGGTTTGGTTTAGGGCAAATTACACCCAACTTACTCCCCCACATTCCCCTCCTGCATCCTTTCTTAAAAGGTGGCTTACATAATCGGCTGAGTTCCGCAATGATGCAGCTATCTTTACAACGGCGATGGTGGACACCGATAACTTTGGGCATGACTTGGGGTTTAATGCCTTGTGGTTTTTTGTATGCAGCCCAAATTAAAGCGGCGGAGACTGGTAGTTTATGGTTAGGTATGGCCACTATGTTGGCCTTTGGTTTAGGAACAATGCCTACCATGTTGGGTGTCGGGGTTTCTACTGCCTTAGTAAGTCAAGATAAGCGTAGTCAGTTATTTCGTTTAGGTGGTTGGGTAACATTGACTATTGGTGCAATTACCCTGCTGCGGACTGGTGACACGATGGTAGATTATACCGGACACGCAGCGTTATTCTGTCTGATACTGGCGTTAATTGCTCGCCCCATTAGTAAATTGTGGGCATCTCCTTTGCGCTATCGTCGCGCTTTGGGAGTGGGGGCTTTTGTTTTAGCTGTAGTGCATACCACCCATATGATTGAACATTCCTTGCAATGGAATTTGGCTGCTTTTTGGTTTTTACCGCCAGAGTTTCAACTAGGGATGGGTGCTGGTGCTGTAGGATTGGTATTAATGACCCCCGCCGCACTCACCAGTTGGGAATCATTGCAGAAATCTTGGGGTAAAAGCTGGCGAAAAATTCATTTATTGAGTGTACCGGCTTTGCTCCTGAGTGTGATTCATGCGGTGTTGATTGGTTCTCATTACTTGGGTTCTTTACAATTAACTTGGGGGAATAAACTAGCAACGCTGCTATTGGGACTGATCAGTCTAGGTGTATTGCTAGTGCGATCGCACTTTTTTTGGTCAAAGTTAACTGTAGAAAAGTTTTATGTCCCACCAAGTAAATCACGGTAAAGCTATCACCTCTGTTTCTGTTTTGAGTTGCTTAATGCTGGGGTTAACTAACTTTCATCCGGCTTTAGCCCACAAGGTACAAGTAGCAGCAGATGTTGGTGCGACACTCCACATTGAACCGAATGATACACCCCGTGCTGGAGAAACAGCACAAGCTTGGTTTGCCTTGACGCGTAAAGGTGGTAAAGCTATTCCCCTGGCACAATGTAATTGTCAATTAGCAGTATATGCTGAACCCCACATCCCCGGAGAACCGGCACTGCTAGAGCCATCCTTACAACCAGTCAACGCCGAACGCTTTCAAGGCATCCCAGGCGCAGATATTACCTTCCCCAAACCAGGAATTTATCAGTTACAGCTAACAGGAAAACCCAAATCTGGGGAAACCTTCCAACCGTTTAAGTTTAACTTTAATGTGACTGTGGCGATTGGTTCTAGTAGTGCGTCAAAACAGGTACAAAGCCAGCAATCCATCAATGATGTTGTCGCCGAGAATAAATTATCATCATTTCCAGTATGGGCGATCGCTATCCCAGTTTTAGCAGTTGGCGGCGGATTATTTATGTTTGTACAAAAAACAAGGAAGTATTGAATGGTGAGTGCTGTAAAGCCCTGCGGGCATAGCTGCGCTTAGAGCGGTAGTGGGGCGTTTAGCCGATAGTGTGGCGTTGAGTGCTGAACCTTCCACTAGCGAGAAAAATTCATACTTCATAATTCGTGAAAAAATATCCCTGACTTTCAGTTTAGGGCAAGCGCCACATTTGAATATCTCCTTTGCGTCCCCCAGTGACTAGGGTTTTACCATCATTGCTAATGGCAATAGATAAACCTCTCACCTGGTCGCCAAAGCGATGTACCAATTCACCTGTACAGGCATTCCAAACTGTTACTGCATAGTTGCGTCCACTAAAGCCATCAGCAGTGGCAAACAGGGTTCTGTCATCTGGACTGAAGGTAATGGCAAACGGTTGTCCTTGGTGTCCTTGTAGCGTTTTAATGGGCTGATATATGTAAGGTCTGTCTTGCATATCCCAAAGCCGAATTCCACCACGAAGACCACTGGCTGATGCTAAGATTCGTCCGGTTGAATTAAAGGCGATCGCACTCACACTTTTGCCATGAATCGGCATTCCTACCATGTCACCCGTGGCAATAAATAGGATTTGCACTGCATTTGCCTGATCAGACCCTACTGCCACCATGCGCTGATTGGGAGTAATGGCCATGTGTTGAACCGAGAACCGAGTGCTAAGGCTGTTTGTGCTTCCTGTTTTCAGGTTCCAGCGTTTGATGGTTTTATCTATACCACCACTAAACAGAATGTTGCCATCAAAGCCAAATGTTAGCTGGTAGACCGTATCTCCATGAGACAAGGTTCGCTGAAGTTGCCCAGTGTTGAAGTTCCATAGAGCGATCGTGCCGTTTTTATCTCCAGTGGCGATTGTTTGACCATCGGGGCTAAGTGCCATCGCATAAACAAACTCGGTTTGACCACTAAGTGTCCGAATGCGGGTTCGCGTGGTCAAATCCCAGATTACAACCTGCTTTCCAGCACTAATGAGCGTATTGCCATTTGGTGTAATCACTAACGATGTCACACCAGAACCAGACGGTTGTTTGAGTAATGTTCCAGCACCGAGCGATCGCCATGCTTCAGGCGGTGGTGCAGAAGCAGAAGCTCGATTTAAGCAGGCATTGTCCACTTCTTTAGCAGGAATCAAGTTACCATCCAAATCCTTAATCGTGCCATCTGAATCTACGACAACTGCGCCTCCCTTTTGGCTAATCCAAATTAGATGATGAATATCCGCCCACTGGTTATGCAAATGCTCCGACAGTGGTTTTGAGCTTGATGTCATTCGATACCACAGATCCAATCCCCAAATACCCAACAAAATCAGCGTGATTAATGCCGCAATAATCCGGATTAATGAGCCTAAACGTCCCAAAACTGGGGATTTATTTAGGTGAAACTTCGCGGTTGGACTGGGTTTAGACATACTCTATAAGCAGTAATATTTAAAACTGGTGAAACAGGTTATAACACTTAGATTACCCAGTTCGTTCGCATTAGTCACAAGTTAAAAGTGAGTAAATTTTGTCAATATATCTTTGAATAGAAATAAGTCTGCATAAGCAAGAATTTTTAGGGAAGATTGCCTTGAGGAAAAATCAAATTCGTTTAGGTAAAACATGGCATTCTTATTTAAACAGTGTACTTGACCCTACTGTTTTACCACCCTATGTTGTGGCTGACTTATACCGTCGAAGAGGGGGAATTGAAGATGCCTTTAATACTGTCAAGCGACTTTTAGGTTTAAGTGATTTATGGACTGCTTCTCTTAATGGTATTCAATTATAAATTTGGAGAAATTGACCAATTAATCATAGTCCAATACAGTTCAGTCAAGCCTAAAAATTAAACCTAGATTAGGTTAGGTTGAGGAACAAAAACCAACATCATCAAGACTTTGTTGGGTTCATAAAACCAACGTAAGAATCTAATTATATTTAATCTGGTCTCTCTGGAGTTAGATAAATCTAGCACATTGGTGGACAAAAGAATGTGACTTACGCTAGAGGAAAAGTTAGTTTTTAGCATCTAATATGAGTAACTGTTGGTCAAATTCAGTATTGAACCAAAACCACGAAAATAGCACACAAGTCTCTGCTTATTTACTACATCTAAATAAGTGATCAAGCTTGTTATTAGTTAAAAGGAGGAATTGGTGAACAGTCTAATATCTTTAGGGAAAAAACTGCGACTGCGCCAAGTTTTTTCTGTATTTTTGGCTGGACTATTGTTAATCTTTAGCACTGCTTGTAGTCAAGCCAATCCCCAAGGTGCGAATCCTCAAAATCCTGCTGTACAGGCTGGCGGTGCTAATAATCCTTATAAAAATGGTGGAGACAAATATACCAAATATAGAATGTCTACAGATCCGAAAATCACTAACACAAAGACCCGTAAGGAAAATGACCAAGCTAGCCTACAAAGTAACGTACAGATATTGATTGCTGCTAATAGAGAATCCGAATTACTCTATCCCGGTGCAGAAACACCAACTGGAAGAGTTTTAAAAGAAGGGGAATTGCCAATCATTACTGAAAAAGACTACCAACAGCCAAAACCAGGTGGTTTAATTCAGCGTGAGCCAGATGTAGGAACTCGCATTCAAGAACGGATTGGAACTGTCCAAGAAAATGTGAAAGAAGCTTCTGGTTTTTTAAAAGAAAAAGCAGATGAAGCCAGTTCAAGACCTGAGTTACAAAAAAATCCCGCAGTTGGTAGATAACATTATTTGCCTTTTCCCATCATCAAAATTTCATTTTGGTGAACGTTTATATCGACTTACAAAATTCCAGGAGTACCCCTATGAAAAGAGTCATTGATTGGCTAAAAAACCTTCGTCCCTTAAAAGTTTTCACAGCTTTCTTAGCAGGAGTTTTTCTCTTAACAGCACAGGCTTGTAACCGTCCAGGTATAGCAGCACAACCATCACAGCCCGCCGGACAAGCTCCTAATATAGAAAGATACGACCCCACAAAGAGTTATCCTCTCAATCCACCTCAAGGTGGGATGAACAACTTTAGTGATGTAGATCCCAGAGCCAGAGCCGAGGAGAAAGCAGCAGAAGCCAAAGCTAAAGCTTTGCGAGACATGGCTAAAAGAAATGTCGAACAAAAAGGCGTTGATAGCACAGAACAATATGTCCGCAATTATCGCCAAGGCACACCTTTAGGTGAAAGAGTAAAGAACCTAGGTGAAGATGTGGGTAGTTCTGCTGAAGAAGTGCGTGAAGGCGTTGCTAAAGGAACTCAACGTGGATTGGAAAATATCAGAGAAAACACTCAAAATGCTGCGGAAGACTTAGTAAAAAATGTTCAGCGCGGAGCAACAGATACAGGAAAAAGCATTCAGCGACAAGCTGAAGATACAGCTGATGCAGTAAATAGAACAATTAGATAAGCTAGATTTATCTAGTTTTGGAGATTGGTAATAGGGCATTGGGCATGAAAAATTGTCCAAAGTTCAAAAATCTAGAACCCCGGTTTTTTCAAAAAACCGGGGTTCTGTGATCATCAACTCTCTTGATTTTCACCTTTTCTCAAGAATGAACCGTATTCCCAACTATGTAGAACTAGTTGGTGAACTTCTCGCCAGGGAAGATTATATTTACGAGCTAATTCCGCACAATCTTCATATTCTGGCTGGATATTGGCAATACGTTTATCTGTTGATTGTCCTTGCCATGCAACTTTAATTCTTACTGTGCCATATTTTGTTTCTACTTGTTGAATTTCTCGTTCTAAGATGGCGCGTTGTTGGGTAGTGCGACGGATGCCTAAAGTGGTGGTTTCGCGGAATATAACTGCTTCACAAGCAAGTAGTTTTTCTGGATGACAAATAACAGTTAGTAAAATCCCTGGACGAGATTTTTTCATGCCTATAGGTTGGGTAAAGACATCCACTGCACCAGCCTCAAACAAAGCCTCAAATACATAACCTATAGCCTGGGGGTTTAAGTCATCAATTTGAGTTTCTAGTACCGAAATGGTTTCTAACGTTGGGCTGGTTTCCCCAGAATCTATGAAATTTGGCTGTAAACTGGCACTTTCACCCAGCCACAGGCGTAGTATATTGGGAATAGGGAGATTGATTGTACCAGATCCTAATCCGATCTGTTTGATGGTGATTGGTGGTGGTGCGCCAAACTCTTTAACTAAGGTAGTAGCGATCGCAGCTCCTGTTGGTGTCACTAGTTCCCGATCAATCCCATTACTATAAACGGGACAACTCCGCATTTCCCATAACTTCAAAACTGCTGGTACTGGTACTGCCATTTGCCCATGCGCTGCCCGCACAGTACCCCCACCCGTAGGAAATGCTGAACAATAGAGTAAAGGGAATCCGGCTGCATCGCTAGCAATATCCAACCAATCCAATCCCAAACAAGTGCCAACAATGTCTACAATTGCATCCACAGCACCCACTTCATGAAAATGCACTTTCTCAGGAGCAATCCCATGTACCGCCCCTTCCGCGATCGCTAATTGTCGAAATACAGCCAAACTCCACGCCTGGGCCCGTGATGGCAACCCAGCGTGGAGAATTATTTGCTCGATTTCTGGCAGATGACGACCATGATGGTGTTCATGGTGATGGTGGTCATGATGATGCTCAATTAAATCCACATGGACTTTTGTCGCCTGCTGACCATTTTTTTGTACCAGTTCCGCCCTTAACTTATATTCCTGAGAAATACCCAAGTTATTGAGTTTTTCCGTTAAATATTCAAAGGGAACTCCCAGACTCACCAAAGCTCCCAAGCACATATCACCGGAAATCCCTGCCGGACATTGAAGATAAGCAATTTTGTTCATAAGCCAATAGTTATCAGTTATCAGTTATCAGTTACCAGTCACTTGATAACTGTTCACAGTTTACTGATTTAACTCCCTTGTCTTCATTTTGACTTTTGGCTTTTGACTTACCCTCCGGGTTAGCCGCTTTAGCGTCTATGACTTCACGGCGGTACTAGTCCCCAGTCCCCAATCACCTAATATATGAAGCAATTGCTTGTGTATGTAAATATGTGCAACGCTTAAGTTTACAGAACCTCTCTCGAAGAATTGATCCCTTCCTACTAGGGACATCACTATATAGGGCATCCATTTTATTATTCATGCCCAATGCCCAATGCCCCATACCTAATACTTAACCGCAACCCAACATTTTATGGCAAAAATTATCGCTGTCCATCCGGAGAATCCACAAACTCGGAGAATAGAGGAAATAAGGTCTGCGCTTTCTAGTGGCGCAGTTATGCTATATCCAACTGATACAGTTTATGCGATCGGTTGTGATTTAAATGTCAAATCTGCGGTGGAAAAAGTCCGAAAAATTAAGCAGCTAGCAAATGATAAACCACTGACGTTTTTATGTCCTTCACTGTCAAATGTAACTACTTACTCCTTTGTCAGTGACACAGCCTATCGGATTATGAAACGACTAATACCAGGAACTTATACATTTTTGCTACCTGCAACCAAACTAGTACCAAAACTGGTACAAAGTCCTAAACGTAAGACCACAGGTATTCGTGTACCCGATCATAGCGTATGTTTAGCATTATTAGAAGCTCTAGGAAACCCGATTATTTCGACTTCGGCACATTTACCACCTGATGAGATAGATGATGGCAAATTTACACTAGATTCAGAATTAAGATTGTCACGCGTGGAGCTATTTGATCGTTTGGATAAATTAGTAGATGTGATTGTAGATACCGATCAAGAACCAACATATGAAGTATCTACCATCGTAGATTTAACGGGAGATGAACCCATGATTACGAGGCGGGGATTAGGTTGGGAAGCAGTAGCTGCATGGGTTTGACAATTGAACTTCACAGGCTTCCTCGCCAATTTCGGAATTATGTCAGAAAAATACTCCAGTTTCCCTATCGTCATAGGTACAAGGATTGGGAGCGGATAGAACAGGATGGCAGTGATGGAGACATATTAAGCTTTTTAGCTATTTTGAGGGCAAAGCAAATATGCTTGTGTTAACCTCGATTCGGTTGCTTGTGAAAAAAGCGACACACTACCTTCTCTGTAACTTTTTTTGATCGCTTACAGTCATGTATATTAGCAGTGCTTGCAATAGGTATTGATGGGTTTTCCACTCAAACCTGACTTCAGGTACTGTTTGTGCATTGCCTTTAAGGTGCAACACCACACCCAGGAAAAGTCATGAAACTAAATCTTGCAAATCTACCAACCTCCACATCTGCTTTTGTCAACGAAGTTGTTACTGAGGAGTTCTCCGCTACAAGTGCTTTGATGCAACTGCTATGTCAGGAAATGCAAGCTCAAGTCAAAGCAACACCAAGGTGTGTAGAAGCTATAGCTGAACGCATTGCTAAGGAAGTTAAACGAATTTGTGATAAGAGTTCCCGAATTCAAACCTCTGGTCAAGTTCAGTCTTGGCAAATTACTTTATCTCGTCATCGCCTGCAAAAGTGCCTACATTATTATCAACTAGGTTCTAGACGGGGACGGGTGGAATTACACAGTAATTTGGGTGCGATGGTTTACCGTCATGTAACTATTGCAGGTTCGGAGTTGGGTTTTGATGGTCGCTACAGTCTGATTGAAGATTTTCTCCAAGCATTTTATATTGAAGCCATTAAAGCTTTTCGGCGGGAAAACGAACTACCAGAAGATTACACTCCGCGCACTCAGTTGCAATTAGCTGAGTATATGGCGTTTACTGAACAGTATGCCAAGCGACGGATTAATTTACCCGGTGGAAACAATCAACAGTTAGTTATTTTACGCGCTCAAGGTTTCGCTCGTCGTCAGCCCCAAGAGACAGCTGTAGACATTGAAATGGCAGTAGAATCTGCCAAAGGTGAGGAAGCCGAATCTTACCAACGGAACTCGGCGGTACAACAAATTAGAGCGCAAATGGTCGCTCAAGCTAATTTTGATCCCTCAGAAGAATCAGAACGCGATCGCATTATCTCAGAATTAGTTCAATATTTAGATTCTCAAGGACAATCTGACTGTGTAGATTACCTGACGTTGAAGCTGCAAGACCTACCGGCACCCGAAATTGACCAAATTCTCGGTCTTACTAGCCGTCAGCGTGATTATCTGCAACAACGCTTTAAATATCATGTGCAGAAGTTTGCCAAGCAACATCATTGGCAATTAGTACATCAATGGTTAGGCGCGGGTTTGGAGCAAAAATTGGGATTATCTGGTCAACAGTGGGAAACTTTAATGATTACCATATCTCCCCAACAACAGGAACTCTTACAACTAAAAATTGCTAAACATAGTGATCAGGCGATCGCTAAAACCCTGAAATGCACCCCTAAGCAACTACAAAAGCGTTGGACACAATTACTAGATATGGCGTGGGCTATCCGCAACGGTCATACTGAAATGCAAACAAGCTAAAACATTTAATCAGAAAGTATCTTTCTGCTAAGTTAAATCAGTGTTTCTTATTACCTACGCGACATCCCTCCTATTTATTTTCTGTTCTTAGCAAAATTATTAAGGAAGTTAAAATAACAACTGCAAGAATATTCAATTCTATTATTGGGTAATACTTTAGAACCCCGGTTTCTCAGCACCGGGGTTTTTGAATCTCGCAAATAATTGAGGATTGCTATATTTTTAGTACATTAATACTATAATAATCTCTAAATTTAGCCTTATATAATCTCAATTAAAAATACATATTAAGTAATTACTCATTTGCGCCCACTTCCGTGAAATCCTGGAATACGTGGGATTTGTGCAAAGGGATTGGGGATAATGATGACTCCAGGCGCACGGGCAAATCAGGCGGGGAAGATTTTAGAAAGTAATGTAGATGCAATATTAACTGGTTATGGATATTTTCAAATTGGCAATCATGTCACAAAAGAATATTTGCTCAATGCGAGTTTATTAAACAAACGTTATGCCAAACAGGTTTATATCGGTAATGGTATTTATCAATCATCTCTCAAAGTTGATTTCTATGTTATGGGATTGCCAGCCATCCCTTCTGGATTAATTATCGAATGTAAATGGCAAGAAAGTGGCGGATCTGTCGATGAAAAATTTCCTTATTTAAACCTGAATATTCAAGACTATTATCCAGCACCAACCATAATAGTAATTGGCGGTGAAGGTATGCGAGAAGGGGCGATTAAATGGTTAAAAAAACAAGTTGACTATAATCATAATTTACTAGCGGTACATACTCTAGATCGATTTATAGCTTGGTCTAATAAAAATTTCTAATATGATGTAATTAATAATTCTTTAACCATCCCTCTTTTTTGGATATTGGAATTAATAGAGCGTGCAGCTTCTATTATATAAATCTTAAATTCAATTTCTTTATACAAATTTCTAATAAAATCAGCATCTGAATTACAGATGACTACTTTTACACCACGACTTGCTAGCTCTGCACAGATATTTCTTAATTTTTCTTGCTCTTTTTCACTAAATGAACTTTGGTGATAACTCGTAAAATAACTAGTGTTACTGACAGGATGGTAAGGGGGGTCGCAAAATACAAAATCTTCACTGCCAGTGGCATAATTGAGGATATCTGTAAAATCTGCTTGTTTAATTTTAGATGTGGTAAGTGTGGCTGAAGCTGCTCGCAGCAAATCTTCTGGACAAATATTTGGATTTGTGTATTTCCCTAAAGGCACATTAAACTTACCTTGAGAATTAACGCGATATAGTCCGTTATAACAAGTTTTATTTAGATAAATGAATCTAGCCGCTTTCTCTAAATCATTGCCGCTAGAGTTAGCCCTAATACTATAATAATGATCTTTGCCATGCCTAAGTTTATGCTCTTTTAAAAGCAGAATTAATTCTTCAACATGATCACGAACACAGCGATAAACAGTAATTAATTCTGCATTAATATCAGTTAAAATAGCCTTCTGTGGCCGCAGATAAAAAAATAGCGCACCTCCACCTAAGAATGGCTCGTAATAATTTTGATAATTCTTGGGTAAATAGGGAATATATTGTTGTATTAATCTACCTTTGCCCCCAGCCCACTTTAAAAAAGGGCGCGGGCAAGTTTCCTTAGAGATTTCACTAACCATTGCACTGCAACTCAGCTATAAGCTAATAAATATAGCATCAGAGTTCAGAAAATATACAGGAGTCAGAGCAGAAAGAGAGTCAGGAAATAATTTGACTAAGGAATATACTCGTGATACCAAAACCTGAGCCAGCCTGAAATCTGAGTGCTGTGTTCTGAACTCTCACGATATTACTAATGAAGGATATTTTATATTAACTGAGTAGTTTTCTAGCACATATAGATTACAATAAGTAAGAATAAAGTACATCAAAACAAACTTCGAGTCTATAACAAGGCAGTTTCAATTAAAATGTTTGACGGATTTTGGGATAACGTTTTTCGCTACCCCCGCTACTTGATTACTATCGTATTAGGTCTTCTGCTAAACACCCTTGAGCCGTTGTTCCCACTATTAAAACGTCCAGTAACCTTAGTAGCTATTTTGGGTTTATTTATAGGTGGACTGGCATTCCTCACTTTCACATTACGGGCAATGCTGGGACTAAGTACCATCTAGACTAAAACTATATTATGGATTATGGATTGACGAAACTCAGTCCTGAGTCATGAGTGGTGATTCTCACTCAGCACGGGCTTACACCCTGCTACGCTAAAGGAACGCAGCACTTTTAACTCAGCACTTTTTATCCCCAGGGCAGTTACTGTTGTCCTATATTACTTATACTTGTTGTTGTCCAACCTCTGTGGAGAGGCATGATTTATATGGCTACAAATCGCCGCGTTTCCCGTGTTGCTGAATTGATTAAACGGGAAGTTAGCCAAATGCTGCTCAATGGCATTAAAGATGACCGTGTAGGCACAGGAATGGTTAGTGTAACTGATGTTGATGTTTCTGGTGATCTCCAACACGCCAAAATTTACGTCAGCATATATGGTACAGATGAAGCCAAGGAAGAAACAATGGCGGGTTTGAAGTCAGCCACTGGTTTTGTACGGAGTGAACTGGGGGCGCGGGTAAGGCTGCGTCGCACGCCAGAAGTGATGTTTATCGAAGACCGTTCTATTGAACGGGGAAATAAGGTGCTATCACTATTAAACAAACTGGAATATGAGCGATCGCAAGACACGAGCGATGAAAGTGATGAGCAACTTTTAGAATAAGTAGTCTCTACGACTTTGTCACCAGAGAACAATGGATCTCCGAAGAATCCGCCAAACGATTTACAGACGTGGTTAAAGCACGTCTGTTTTTATATGGGGACAGGTGACAGGTGACAGGGGACAGATGACAGGTGACAGGGGAGCAGAGGTGACTCAATTTGGAATTTATATGCCCAATACCCAATATTAGGGGTGATAGCCCCTAAAGCTTTTATAGGCAAAAATGTTACAATTTGGTAACAAAATTACTGTATTTTATGTTCTGATAACTTTACTGACAGCAAAAACCACTAACTAAATAAAAATTCATAATTCTGTTGCTATGTACTTACGTAACTATATGTTATTGAATGATGACTTAAGTGATAATTACAACATTTGCGGCATCCTAGCTACGCCGCAAGTCGGATATGACTTTTAATAGCTACTGCTACTCTAGAAACATCTCATTTCACCTGGCGACAGATGTTGATCTCCACCAATCAGTTAGTCAATAACACTGACCTTAATCCAGAAATTACGCTTTGCTTTAAGAAATTATTAACTTATGGCTCTTAATCAGCTTTCCTAGTGTAGGGTAGCCGTTATATCAATAATATTGGCAATAGTTTATACACTAACTTGACCTAGAAACTTCTAATTTTGTAGTTATGGCGCAATCTCGGTATCTCTAAAATATGGTTCTAATGTTCTAACCAGCTTTCTCACTGGTTGAATTTATCAGCCAGTTCTTTTCCAAATGCGGTGTCATGGGGATAATGTCAGGGAAAGTTGACATTCTTAACATTTATTTACATAATTTAGGAGTGTCTAGCGTCAAAATGGAATCAGTTCCGTATAGTAAACTACAAAATCTTCAGCGCAAGTCTAAATCCTTGTCATGTTTGTTCCCCATTATTAGTGGGAACACTATTTACGTGTAAATTTGTGAGTAAAAACCATGAGTGTGAATACGGTGCCCTCTATAAATTACTACTCTCTAGATGTAATTCAGGACGAAGCACGCCGACTGGTAGAAAAAGGAATGGTTAGCCGACAGCAGCCAATATATACACTCTGCCAATACATTCCTGCCAGAGAATGGGTTTGTGTAGAGTGCGAGTTAGAGAAGTGTGATTTCTTATTACGCGATCGCATCGGCGATCTGATTGGTCGTGAACAATGGGACAATGACTAATCCAGGATTATTATATGAATTTAGATTTTGGATTAGGATGTGACTGGATTTGGCTACAAATGATTGATTGTCCAAACTAAGGGGCAATCTCTGCTTTTGATAACTCTTTCCTGATCCAAAATCTGAGTATTTCCAATATCTCTAAAGTCTTTGACTCTGATGCGTAAAATTTTTCAGGTCAGTCACCCATAGAAACAAGCTTTTGTGTAAATCCAGTTTCATACATTAAGAATTTTTGTGTAAATTAATACAGGAGCAGCTTTACGTATAAAACTGCTCCTGTATTTTTTTCTACAGTTAAATATTGATTATTTACAGCCTCAACTAGAAATCTCTAAAACTTCCATAATTCATGATTCATTTAGTAATGTAAGATTTTATTTTCTGTTCTATTTGGTCGCTAATAACTTCTTTACCTATACTGGGTTGCTCAAGACTAACCCGAACAAAATTAGTCTTATCTGCGGCTGTAAATTTATTGTCATTATTAGAATCTTTGATAATTTTGATAAAAACTGCATTTTGACTGGGAAGAACAACCCAGCTGATCATTTTGGTATTGTTTGGCGTGACTTGCTGAAGATTCTTTCCCGATAAATCTGAAATATAGCCAATCACAGCATCTTGTTGATTGAGTTGTTTATCTTTGTTAGTATCTTGGTCAATAATTTGATAAAGCCAAACTCTTGTAGGTGGCTTTGTTGCTGCTTTTGTTTCTATTAAATCAAACGAATTTATAATTGCTTGTTTATCGAGGAGCAGATGAGTTTCACCATCTTGTTTACGATAAAATATTAAGTTATGTAAAGCTGTGCTATTTCGTTTACTGTAACTGTCGCTATCTAAAATATTTCCTTTTTCATACCTCTTTGTGGCATTCACAGGAATCATCAAATAATCTGACTGTTCTTTAATAGTGAAGTTACCATAGCTAATTTCTGGCTCTTTCTGTTCTTGTGCGATCGCTTTGCCTTGCTCTGTTTTTCTATCAAGACTAGCACTGCAAGACAAGCAGAAACTAGCTAAAAACAGGGTTAAGGTCATGTCTTTCAAAAAACTGTAATTATTTTTCATGCACTTCTCTAGCAGGATTTATTTGGGGATGTCCCATTTTATTGTCCCCTAGAAAATCACTAAGTAAAAAAATAGCCCAAACAAATGGGCTTTTTGAGAATATTTAAGGTATTTGAAGAACCCTAAATCAAAATGTCATTTCCTTGATTGTTGAGATGACACTCCTTGCATTATTGATCATATCTTAACATTCTTTGTGATTCAAATCACCTACAACATGAAAAAACCTGGTAAAGATTGACCAGGTTTTTTCATATTGTATTGATTTCAAATGTTTAAATTTAATCAACAAGTAATTGAGAAATTTTCTAACTAGGGTGGACTCTACAACTAGCAAATTCAGCAATCTTTGTTTTTCCGCTTTGGGATTTGGCTTGGCCTTTATTGGGGCTTTTTACCACATGACATAAATATGCCGAAATCTGCTGGGGCTGATGACGGGAGACACCGAGCCATTTGCCCGCTTGGTTTGGTTTACCTTATTTGGTGTCTTGATATTTAAGTTAGCACCGAGGTTGGTGATGATCAACGCTTGGTTTACTAAAGTTGATATTTCGTATATTTTTGCAATAACAATATAAAACTTTGATCCTCAACTAAGTAGAACAGGGTAAATAATTAAAGGTTTGTAGTAAAAACTTTAGTTCTCTCTGCGTTCTCTCCGTTCCCTGCGGGACGCTCCGCGAACAAAAAGGACTAAAGTCCTTACTACGAACTTAATC
>NZ_JAYGGZ010000018.1:87266-96357 GCF_034931465.1 Anabaena sp. UHCC 0399
ACTACGAACTTAATCCTAGTTTTTTACATTACTTAACATAGTTTGTTTGTTTCAAGTCGTTCTACTTATCTTTAATTGTGAGAACCCAGATTTCTCCAAGAAACCGGGGTTCTGAATTCATGAGATGCTTACCAATTCCACATGACGGAACTATCATCAAGATGATCGGTGACAATGTGGCCGATCGCATCAATTTGGGCAATTTCATCAGCAGAAAGTTTAACATCAGCAGCTAGGGCGTTGTCTTTGGCTTGTTCAGGATAACGCGCACCTGCGATCGCATTCGTTTGAGGTTGGGCAATTAACCAAGCTAGAGCCAACTGAGCCAAAGTACAATTATGGCGTTCAGCTATCGGACGCAATTTCTCTAAAGCTTGTTGAGCGCGTTCAAAGTTTTCGCCTTGAAATAACTTATTTTTAGCGCGGTTATCTGCTGGATCAAACTGCTGTCCAGGTGCAAATTTCCCTGTTAACAATCCTTGGGCTAGGGGTGAATAAGCCAAAATAGAAATATTATGTTCCACACAATAGGGCATCGCATCCTGTTCTACTTGTCGCCAAAATAAAGAGTAGGGAGGTTGTAAGCTATCAATACGCCCATACTGCGCGGCTTCTGCTAATTGGCTACGGGAAAAGTTGGAAACACCAATGGCGCGAATTTTACCTTGTGCTTTGAGATGGTTGAGGGCGTTCATGGTTTCTTCAATGGGTACAATCTGACTATTGAAAGAGCCAGACGGCCAATGAATCTGGTAAAGGTCGATATAATCAGTTTTGAGATTTTTGAGGGAGCGATCGCAAGCCTCAATTACTTGGTCATACTGGAGATGGTTAGCAAAAACTTTCGTCGCATACTCCACTTGATCGCGCACATCAGATAAAGCCTCAGCAACAATCTGCTCAGAATGTCCTTCACCATAAACCTCAGCCGTGTCTATAGTGGTGATCCCAGCTTCAAAGGCAGATCGGATAGTTTTAATTGAGTCTGCATCTTCAATTCCCACCCACATTTTTTTACCAGCTTGCCAAGTTCCCATCAGGATGGGTGTGATGTATACATCAGATGTCCCCAGTCGTCGCTGCTCCATAACCTTTCCTTAATTCATATCCCTGGATAGTTTTATACTTTAGCGGTCTTCGCTCAAAATTAAATCAGAGTTACAGTAGATGCTCATGCTGATGGAATTAAATCAAACAGCGCATACGCTCAAAGAATGGACAGTTGCAGTTAATGCTTTAGAAACTGGCAAAACAATTATGTTACTGCGTAAAGGCGGTATTCATGAACAGCAAGGCCGTTTTCAAGTGGCGCATCAGCAGGTTTTGCTCTACCCCACCTATGAACATCAGCAATCTTGCTTACTTAAAGCTGAATATGCCAATCTTGTCCATCCAGTCACACCAGGATGGCATCCAGAAATAGTACGGATTGGTAGTTGGGCAGAGATTACCGACATTTTGCCAGTTAGTGACGAGTCAATTGTCAAGAGCTTATTACCCTTTCATATCTGGAATGAAAATTTTATCAGCGATCGCCTGAAGTGGAAACCCAAACAGCCAATATTTGTTCTCCTACTAAGGACTTATCAACTACCCCAAGCCCAAGAAATTCCCTATCGTGGGGTGTATGGTGGTTGCAAATCATGGATTGATATAGAATCACCTCTGCAACTACAAGGTTCAACCCCAGTTTTGTCTGATTCGTATTACCAAGAATTAGTAGCTGAAATTCATGGAGTGCTGAGTGCTGAGTTGTAAGTTGTGTTAGCGCGGCGTTTAGCCTGTGCTGAGTTGTGAGAATTTTTCTACCTTGTCTGCTTGTCAGCATCTTGAATCATCTACTTTTCGTAATAAAAATTCAATAATTTCCAAAATAGTAATTCTTGATACATACACTTTTAGTACCAGCAGATAACATTAAAAAAATCTTATTCGTGCCTTAGATTGAAGCACAGACATTTGCACAACCTGTCTATCTATATAGCTTTCGAGAAGCAATCTAAATGCCGGACATTTATTTAAGTGATTGTACGATTTTAGATTGTAGATAAGTTGACTACCTTGGGAAGATTCAAAACTATCTCACAAGGGTGAAGAAGTATTGACAAAAACCTGCCAATATGCGAAGTAAGCAAAAAGCAAAGGAGTTTGCTATGTATCGACAAATGTGTTGGATATCTAAAACTAGCGATGACGGGGAAAAAATCTTATATCTGCAAGCTGCGCCTCATCAACCCTGGCGACCCTACACAACTTTCCCACAATTTTCAGTACCGGATTATCAAGTTCCAGGCGGCTCTAAGGGTTGGGCAACTTATCAAAAATTACTTAAAGCTGGTTGGACACTAGTATCCAGCGCACGAGCTAATGAATTTGGCAGCAGCGATTATGCAGAGTCAACAGCAAATAATCAACAGTCAAACAATTTTGGACTTTAGAGCCAGCGATTTTAAATTGACTCTCAATCCTAACCGTCAACCCTTCCCTACTCCTCATTCCTAGAAGTGGTTTGAGTTGTTGTGACTCTGGTATTGAGTTTTTTGACCAGATTTTGAATATTAGTCAGAGTTGCTGTTTTGATGGTTGGTTGCTGCTGTAACCATGAATTCGCCTGTTCTTCCCCTTGTTGGACTGCTAAGATCAACGCGCCCCAAGTTTGAACTTCTGCTTTATTGGGGTTGACTTTCAGTGCTGCTAATACTCGTTTCCATAATCGACCTTTGTCTTTGTCAGCTTTTAAGAGGGTGACAATTTCTTGAGCATTCTGTGGTGAGTTCTCAAACACCTGTAAAGCCTTTTCCCAGCGACCATCAACTAAATCTGCTAGCACTTGTTGACTGGGACTTGCCCAAGTTTTATCAGCTTGGGTTTTAGTTAGTTGGGAGTGTAACCGAATTAGATCCATTTGTGCTTGCGCTGTGGCTGGTAAAACGCCTCGGCGTTGTTTCTTGATGGATTGCAACCATTCAAAAGACGGAGTCCACAAGCCACTCTGCGCAATGAAGAGAGCATTTTGGTAAGAATCATCCTTAATAGCTGATGGTGTGAGAGTAATTGCTTCTAGTTGCAGAGGTTTGAGGTATAACTTGACGGCTTTGACTTGATAAACCTGTAACTGTGGTTCTAAACCGACAGTTTGATCAATTACTAGTTCTTTGGCACTATCACCCGTTACCTGCTCCCATTTGGGTAGTTGACCATTGGGACTTGTCCAAGACACCATTTGTTGTAGGTTAGCCCGTTCTGGATTGTAGTAGACAATCTCACCGTAGGCGATCGCATGAGTTCCTTGTTGACGCTGACCCCGCAAATAAAACCAGACTCCCCTTCCTGGTGTTTTCCCTTCAAAGCGTTGCACCTCAGTCAAAGGTAAGCTATCACTAACTTCTGGATTTTCTGATGTGGGATCAACTAGGGGCGCGAGAGCCACAGATTCTTCCATTCCTGCGATCGGTAGTTGGTTAGTTAAACGATAAAATTTTTCGGGCTGTGCTTGGTATTGTAAGTTTTCTAAGTGATATACCCTGAGTTCGACAACTTCTTGACAATCAGACTGACAGTTGGGACGCTGGCGCAACACTGGGAGGAGAAAAGAGTTATCTTCATCATCTAAAGCTATCGTGTCGCCGACAATTTTGTGTTTGTGACTCAAACTATCCCGAATTTGTTGGACGGTTTGGGGGTATTCGCTCTGACTCATGGGAATTTGCGCCCACTCTGGTAAAACACTATTGAGCCAACCCACCTGTTGGGGATCGAAAATCAAGAGAACACCAATCCAAGTAAAAGAGATAACTAACCCAGCACCAGTAAGTAAAATTGCGATCGCTATAATTGAAGACAACTTTATCCTCTTTCTTTTGCAGGATTGAGGTTTGGAGGAAACACCCTCAATTACATCAACAGTGGGCTGATTGTCCCCAGAAGGATAGCGATGTGCCATGTTCGTTCTCTGTCAATCTACAGTGCGAGTTTTGTTTATTGTTTCTCTTTTATACTCGCGCTTTGACTTATTGCCTAGCAGTAAGGTTAGTTAAATTTTACAATGGGGACTGGGAATTGGGGATTGGGGACTAAGAATTTTAGATTGTGGATTTTGGATTGAATAATTAAAAATTCAAAATTGAAAGGCTGGGGATTGGGGACTGGGGAAGAAAAACGTACTATCGGCGGAAATGAATATACCGTTTCAAATGACGCAAAAGCTTGAAATACAATTCTTTTGATTTGCGGTACTAATCTAAGGTAGTTTTTCATCCGTTATTAAAAAAAAAGGTTTGGCTCATCACCAAACCTCTCTTTAAATCCAGTGCATAACAACATCCCGGATTAATTTACCTATTATTTTCATCCTTTCGCATCTTCCTATGGGATGTATGCAAATACTGCAAAAACTGATATTACATTATTTAAGTATTAACTAATACATCTAAGATAATTTATTTCCTCAACTTTTTGTTTCATGTTCTTTTTCCACAAAAAATTAATGAATATTAATGTAACCAATACACAAAAAAAGACGGGTATGACCCGTCTAAATAGCTTGAAAGTGGCAAATACACCTTGGACTTGGATAAATAGTAAATTTAATAGGTTGTAAGGAATTATAGATAAAGTTAACAGCAAGAACAGCGATTGATGCCGTAATTGATGTTATAACTACACTCATCCTTGCAATGAGTACCAAAATATCAGATAGAATTTTCGAGAAGTTGCCAAAATGCCAAAATCTTTATTTGCATTTTGGTTTGCGATAGCTTGAACATAGCGCAAAAAAAGCAGTTTGATAAATTGCGAACTAGACATTAATTAAGCACGTCTCAGATGATAGTTGTGTTCTAGGAAATCAACTAGCCAGTCTTTAACACGACGGGTAGCGCGACAGTCGTCTTCGTTGTAGCGGCTGATGATTTCTAGTAATGTGCGATCGCCTGTTTCTAACCATTGATCATACCAGTAAATACATTTAGCACCACTAGCTTCTTGATCACGCCATGCAAATCCTAACCATTTAGCGATCGCTTTTAAAGCATAACTTTCTATGGGTAAAGCTACAGTTTCGGTTAGGTGTTCATAAATATCGACAAACCGATTCAAGACTGGCTGGACTAATCTGTGAGGAGTATGGTACAACCTGCCTAGGCGTTTGACTGTATCTAGTTCGTAGACGCAAAAATGATAAATTGGGGCTTGGGGATATTGCCATACTAAGTCTAGAAATTGTTGCCAAATTAATTCTTCTTGTTCTGGATTCTCTGCTAAAAAACCATAAAACTCTTCAGTGTTGGTTTGCGTATTAACTACCAACACCCCTAAAAGATAATCTAAATTTAAATCTGGCTGCGCTTCAATATCAAAATACAATTCGATGGGAGATTTGGCGGTGATATCCTGATAGGGATGGGGGAATGGTAAGATTAATGGTCGGTTTTCTAAAACAGATTGGGCTTGGATAACTAATTTGACTGCGACTTGAGAATCAAAACCCGTGAGATTTTCTAAAATAGTGGGACTAGTATCAGCGAGAGATTGTAGGGTGTTAATAGAGAGGGTTTGCAGTTGGGCGTAACGCAGGGGTGTGACTCCCGGTAAGAGTGAGAGGTGTTGCTGAGAATGAGCGATCGCATAACATTGACTATGCCATGAACAAAGATTACACTTCTGACGGGAAATAAATATTTCTGGACTAGTTTCTGCCTCCAAAGCCTCCATGAACTCCTGCAAAATCCCCTGCATTTGCGGTATCCATTTCGATAAATTTACAGTGTATTGTGCCTGTTTACTACGTAGCATTAACCAAGCTGTTGGCGGTGTCACGCCTTGGACTGTGGCTAAAACTTGGGTATGAAACGCGGAAACAACTTGGTATTCCTGTTTGGGACGCTTACCCAGTTCAATATTCACAGCTTCATAAACCCAATCACCAAGCAGGGATTTTCCTGGCTGTTTGACAAGTAAATCAGGACGACTGAGGAGGGTATGATTAACGTATTCCGTTTGTGCGTCTACTAACTGACTGTAATTAGCTAACAGCACCCCTTGATAAATGTAATCAACCCCCTGCTGCATCAATTCTATAGTGGCTGCTTGCGCTGCTTCCCAGTTTCCTCTAGGGTAATCTGGTTTTTGATAGGGGAATTGAGCCAAAATACTCAAGCGATGAGCGTTTTTGTCCTGTTGTAGTTTGAGTAACAATTCATTAGGCGCATCTCGTCGGCTTCTGTCACCGTGAATATCTAAAACAGGGCGACGTTTACAGCGTTGGTATTGCAGAAGGTGATCAGCATTAATTAACATTCAGTATAGTCAACCGTTTGCGGAATTAAAATTCAAAACAATCAGTGAGGGCTTGTGGCTTATTTACCGTAGGCTACTCAGAATTAATTACCTTGTCTACCCTGTAACCTGTCACCTATCACCTCTATTTCCTACTCATTAAGCAGTGAGAATGGGAAACTAAGAAAACAAGCTATTTTGAATTTTAAGTTGTTTATGACTACTATTTCCACAGCACAAGCCAGATTGCATCACCATCGGGAACAATTTCCGGCTTTAGCTAATAAGCTTTATTTTAACTATGGTGGGCAGGGGGCGATGCCTAAAGCCACAATGGACACGATTAACCAAACTATAGCGCACATCCAGGATATTGGCCCCTTTGGGAATGAAGCTGGTAATTGGTTAACCGCACAAATGCAAACCGTCAGAGAAGCGATCGCATCTGAGTTAAACGTCACAACTGATACAATGGCTTTTACGGATAATGTAACTGTGGGTTGTAATATCGCCATGTGGGGGATATCCTGGCAAGCTGGCGACCATATTTTACTCTCAGACTGCGAACATCCAGGGGTAATTGCTACTACCCAAGAACTTAGCCGCAGGTTTGGGGTAGAAGTGAGTATTTGTCCCCTAAAAGCCACGTTGAATGAAGGCGACCCGGTAGCAATTATTGCCCAAAATTTGCGTCCCCAGACTCGCTTAGTAGTATTAAGTCACGTTTTTTGGAACACTGGACAAGTGCTACCTGTAGAGAAAATCGTGGAGGTATGCAGAAATAATAATTCTTTTTTATTAATAGATGCAGCCCAATCTGTGGGTGCTTTACCTTTGAACTTAACAGAGTTGGGGGTAGATTTCTATGCTTTCACTGGTCACAAATGGTTATGCGGCCCTGAAGGTGTGGGGGGTTTGTATGTGCGTCCAGAAGTGCTAAACAGTCTGCATCCTACCTTTATTGGCTTGTATGGAATCATTGTTGATAGCCACTCCCAACCTGTGGACTGGAAACCGGATGCAAGGCGGTATGAAGTATCTACGCCAGCTTACCCATTGTATTTTGGTTTGCGAGAGGCGATCGCAATTCATCAACAATGGGGAACACCCCAGGAACGTTACGCCCAAATTCGCCGCAATAGTGAATATCTCTGGCGACGTTTAGCTGCATTACCCGATGTGAAATGTCTTAGCACTGCACCCCCGGAATGCGGTATTGTTTCCTTCCAACTCACTAATCACCATTCTCTCAAGTTGGTGCAATTTCTTGATACTCAAAAGATTTTAACCCGGACAATTGCCGACCCAAGTTGTACCCGCGCCACCGTCCACTATTTGACCCTGGAATCGGAAATCGACCAATTGGTGGAAGCGGTAGCCCAATTTTGCCGAATTGGTTGACGGTGCTGAGTTTAAATCTTAGAAGCAGTGATAGGCGATCGCAATTAATCGCAATTAAATAGATGAGCAACAATGACAATGTGTAATAAACTCATCTACTCCCAAGTGATTGTGTAAGAATCCAGAGAACCTTTACCCTTACCTTGTCGCCAACAATTATCTGCTTCCCATGCGCCGTTTTCTGTCTTGCGTTTACGGCTGCGGACGGTGAGGGTGTTATTTTCTAACTTCAGTAGGTGGTATTGCCAAGGTTCGGCGGTGGTGAGTTCGTGGGTAGGTGCGCCGAATGTTCCCGCACAGATGCGAAACAGTCCCCGTTCTGCGTCGTATTCATAAAAGCTTTTTTGGGCTTGGTGGACGTGTCCGTGTAGGAAGAAGCGGAAACCTGCAACGGCTAACTGTTCCATGAAGCTTTGGTTTTTGATGCGGTCTTCCCATGCGCTATCTAGGGGATGATGCCAGACAGCAATTTTGATGCAGTTTTGATAATCTTGATTGCGGCGAATGTCTGTGAGGGCATTGCTGAGTGTATTCATGTTAATGTTGGCACGGGATTTGTAATGATGATCCAATTGCCAAGCGGAGTTTAACCCTAGAATGAGCAGGTTTTGGTTGGGGAAATGGTCGAGGGTGTATTGCTGGTCATAGTCTAGGGGATAGGGTTTGTTTTTGATGGTTTGGTAGAATTGGCTGAAGTGTTCAAAGCGTCTTTTGTGGTTTTCTGGATCTACAACTGCAATATAATTACTGCCATCATCAATTACACAACTCTCATTTATTGACCCTTGATATTTTTTGCGAAGTATTGGGATGTAACCTTCTTCCTCTGAGATTTGCCAATTGAGGTCATGATTACCGGGAACGATGATAATTTGCTCAGGCTTGAGGGCGCAATCTTGGCGGAGTTCGTCAAGGAATTGTTGGGCTGCTGCGTATTCGTCGGGGGTTGATTTGTTAGCGATGTCGCCGGAGAGAATGAGGGCATCAAGTTGAGGAATATTGAGTTCGTTTTGCAAGTCGCTTGCTAGTTGGTTAGACCAAAGTTTGGCTTGGTCTTGTCTGCCAAAGTGCAGGTCGGAGAGGTGGAGGATGTGCATTAGGGAAGTTTTAATTGACTGAGATGGGGGAAGATATCTTTGGGGTTTTGGTTGAATTAGGCATTTATAGTATTGACATTTTTCCTGTATTGCTTCCAGTGCTTGTAGTGCATAGTTCAACGTACCTCCATTATTTGCTGACACAAATTCTTCATGTTCTAGTAATTTAATTAGCCCAGGAATCGCCGCATCTGATTTGATTTTTTTCAGAGCATCTGCTGCAATAGAACGAACTGAGGAATCTTCATCTTCTAGTAATTGAATTAGCCCAGGAATCACCGCATCTAATTCGATTTTTCCCAGGGCATATGCCGCAC